>CAWUUZ010000083.1:0-3395 GCA_963925745.1 uncultured Pseudomonadales bacterium | reverse complement strand
GATAGGGGACTGAGGGCAAAATGTGCCTGATAAAATGCCGATTGGTCCTGTGGGGTAGCGCTGGGTGATACCCAGGTAACCAATAGCCGATTTACCTGAAGCAATTTGACAAAATCGGCAATGGCGATGCCATTCAGGGTTGGATTCAGAAACGGCCCAGACAGGGTTTCGTTTTCTGAATAATGACCGAGGTCTTTTATCCAGGTCGATACGGTGTCACTGGGTGATTGCAGGTTCATATAGTCAAACTGTCTGGCCTGTTCTGCATGAAATTCAGCAAGCTGCCAAGCAGGTACACCCTGTTGCGCGACCATTTGAAAGACATCAAACAGCAGGGTGCCGATTTCCAGGAGTGCGCGCTCACCCGATTGGGTCAATGCAAACGTCACATCAAAGGTGGTGGCAGCACCTGAGTCATTGGCCAGTCCAGAGGTAAGTCCGGTTATCCAGCCTGCACCTTTGAGCCGCTCTCGTAAACTGCCACTGTGGGCTTGGGCGAGCAGGGTAGACATCAGTTTTTCGACACCCCGTTTCGTGCCATAGGTGTTCGCAGGGACAGGAAAGGAGAAGGTTACCGATCGATTGATATCCAAAACCGGCTGCACCTGCAGCCAAGCGGGTAATTGGTTGGGGCTATAGAGGTCGGGAAGTGTTTGCGCCGGCGCAGCTGTGCCTGTCAAACCTTCAAACAGCTGGGTCACGGTTGCCATCAATTCGCCAGTAGACTCTTTTCCGAAAACGACCAGCGCCATGTTGTCTGGGGTGACGACATTTTTGAACTGGGACAGTAATGCCTCATTCAGACCAGGAGCGCCCAGGGTAGTGCGGTTACCCTTGGAGAATCGTGCGGCAGGGTGTGCCTGGTTAAAGGTGGTTTGAAGCGCATCGGCATATTTAGCGGTGTCGGTTTGCCGATCTGCTTGGTAGACAGCGTCTAGGCGGTCCAGACTGCGTTCAACATCGGTAGTGCTCCAAAGCGGCGCTGCTAAGGCCGTCGCAAGGTGCGCAAGGGCGGTGTCCAATTGGTCCGCATTGATATCAAATTGCAACAGGCTGACGTTTCCCAACACCTGCTTGTGTAGACTGCCACCATGAATGCGAATCAGGTCGTTAAAGGGGTCGGCCTTTGACAGCGTGTTTCCGTTGAGAAACAGCACCTCACTGAGTAACTGTGTCAAACCGGGTCGCTCTAGGGGGTCACTCCAGCTGCCGGTATCGACCCTGAGGCCCACTGCAGCTAGGGAAGTATCTGGATCAGAGATGACCAGGAGCTCGAGCCCATTGGGAAGTGTCGCTCGGTCATACTGGCGCGGATCTGTTTGCGGTTTGGTGATGCGGTCTGGGATGACCGTTTGTTGGCTGTCTTGGACATACCAATAGCTACCCGCTCCGATAAGAGCCACAAGAAAGATGAGGGTGTACCAAATCGCGCGCCTGAGCATAGATGCTGGGTCCTTGCTGTCACAAAGTATTTGAGGCCATTTTTGTATTGTTGAGACTGTCCATTGGCAATACCGCGTGATGCTGTGTTCTTGCCAGAATGTCGACCTTTGTTTGGCGTTAAGTGTAACCTGAGGTGGCACAATAGGCTACGCCATCGGGCAGGATTATGCTGGTGTATTGCTAGGAACATTATTAACATGATGCCTCATCTGTTTTGGTCAGCCTGTATCCTTTATGGTTGCTGTGTCCTGTGTTTTGTCACAGTGTCATCGCAACATCGTTGTTCGGTTCATAAGGCCTACACCAGTGCATTGCCTAAGCCTAACCTCGGTATGACCTTTGCCATTGGGTGTCTTAGAAAAAGACGTCCGAAAATCATTAGACTGTATTTAGGAAGCCAGCATGTCATCTCATTTAAATCCTGTAGCACCGGAACCGGTTAAAGTAGCGCTCACTTCAGCCAATTTTGAAGCCATTCTGTCAGTTGAATCGTTCAAAAGACCCATTGTTATCGATTTCTGGGCGGATTGGTGCGCGCCGTGCAAAATGCTGATGCCGATATTGGATACCCTGGCAACAGCCTTTGAAGGTCAGTTTTTACTCGCGACATTGGATACCGAGGCCGAACCCGAACTTGCAGCGCAATTTGGTGTGCGAAACCTGCCCACAGTGGCGGTGATTCGTGACGGCAAGCCGGTCGATCATTTTTCGGGTGCCTTGCCTGAATCAGAGGTGCGGGCCTTTTTACAAAAACACCTGCCAAAACCCTGGGATGCCGATGTACAGGCAGCGCTAGCATTTATGCAGGCAGATCAGGTATCCGAAGCGCTGTCGCCTGCCAAAAACGCCTATGTACTGTCGCAGGCCCTGCCAGACATCACCTGTTTTTATGCCCGTATTCTGTTGCTCAATAAGCGGTTGGACGAATGCAAAGCGGTGCTGTCCACCGTGCGCTTACAGGACCAAGATGATGGCTATCAGATGGTAAAGGCACAGCTCGAATTGGCCGAACAAGCGGCAGAGGCGCCCGAAATACAGGAACTGCAACGTCAGCTGTCGGACGACCCAGACAATCTGCACTTACAGATGGAGCTTGCAGTGCAGTACCACCAGAACGGTAAGACCCGCGAGGCCCTTGATATGATGCTGCAGGTGCTAAAACGTGACCGACATTTTGACGAAGGTGCTGCGCGCAAAACCTTTTCGGAAATGTTGCAATCCTTGGCCAAGGGCGACCCTCTGGCTGTGGAGTACCAGCGCCAATTTTTTAGTTTGTTATATTGATTCTCATGCGACACAAACTGTCGTAGCACTGTTGGTATACTGCTACTGTCTCTAACGGACACAACAGCACAACCCAGGCACACCCATTGACGGGTGCGCCTATACGAACAAGGAATCAGCATGTTTCATGTCATACCCAGCAACCAATTGTCGCTTTTGGTAGATCCCTTAAGCCTGCTGTTGTCGATGCCCAAGCGGCATCCATTGGCAACAGACTGGGTATTGGTGCCGCATCGGGGCATGCAACACTGGTTGAGTATGGCCTTGGCGGAAAAGCCCGACCGTCAGATCTGTATGAACATCAATATGCAGCTGCCAGCCTCAGGGTTTTGGCAATTGGTTCACCAGATTTTGGGTGATGCGGGGCAGGGCGACAGTGCACACTGGCGTCGGGAGTCTATGGTGTGGCGCCTCTTTCGTTTGCTTGCCAGAAGCGATGTCGTTGACGATCCACAGATGCTTGAGCCTACCGCCTACTGGCGTGAAGGTGGCGTGGCCCAGCAGGCGCTAAAGCGCTTTCAACTGTCTGAGCAACTGGCCGATCTGTTTGAACAATACCTCATTTACCGTCCTGACTGGATCAGCGAATGGAAAACGCAGCGCCCTGAACACTGGCAGGCGCTGCTGTGGCAACATCTGGTGGAAGAAGCCGGTGACCACCCCCTAGA
>CAWUUZ010000082.1:0-6779 GCA_963925745.1 uncultured Pseudomonadales bacterium | reverse complement strand
ACCCTCTTTAATACCGCGCGCGGCTATGCGGATGAATTAATGCTAGCAGGCATCGCACAGGTCAGCTTAACGGGCTCTCCGTCTGAGCGTTTTGAAATCACACTGACCGCAGAACAGCTGCTTGACCTCAATATGACCCTCGACCAATTCGGTCAGCTGTTGTCGGCCAACAACCTGAATCTACCTGCAGGTGTTGCCAAACAGGGAGCACTGGAAACCCAACTGCGTGCACAGGGACAGGCGCGTAACCTGGATGCCATTAGTCTGTTACCCATCATGACTGACCGAATCACGGGCGCCGAGCTGCGGGTCAATGACATTGCCCAGGTTGAACGCATCATGTCAGATGATTTCCGCTATCTGACCTATGAGGGAAAACCGGCAATCCGCATCAGTTTGCGTCGACAGCAGGGAGAAGACACCCTAGATCAGGCAGACATTTATTTAAAATGGATCGAGCGCACCACCCTCCCCGATGGGCTCGCCATTCAAGCGACCAATGAACAATGGCAATACCTTGAATCGCGTATCAAGCTGATTATTGATAATGGCCTGTTGGGTATGGTGTTGGTGCTGGTGGTGTTGTTTATATTTCTGAATACCCGCATTGCCATCTGGGTTGCCCTCGGTATACCCGTGACCTTTATGGCGACATTCATCTTTATGGATCTCACCAATACCACCATCAATATCTTTAGCCTGCTGGCCTTTATGATCGCGGTCGGCATCATCGTCGACGATGCCATTGTCGTCAGTGAGGACACCGAAGTCTTGGAGACCGAAGGGTTAAGTCCTATGGACGCTGCTGTCACCGCAGCAAAACGGATGTGGTCTCCCGTTGTCGCATCGAGTCTAACCACCGTTGCCGCATTCACCCCGCTGCTGATACTCGGTGGCCGTATCGGTGGCATTATGATCGACATTCCCATGGTGGTCATCTGTGCTATTTTAGCCTCCTTGCTCGAGTGCTTTCTGATACTGCCAGGCCATCTGGGACACAATGGTAAATCTGTGATTGATGGCACCCCGAGCTGGTTTCGACGGACCATTGACGATGGCTTTGAAAGTTTTAAAAACACGCTCTTTAGACCCCTTGCCGTCAAGGCAATACATTACCGCTGGGTCACATTTTCATTGGTGATCACGGCATTTGTGACCATGATCGGTTTGGTGACCTCTGGCAATATTGCGGTTGCGCTATCCCCACAGGTTGAAGGAACCTCAATGTCTGCGTCTGTGACCTTTGCGGATGGTACCTCTGAAAAAGAGGTTGATCGTTTTCTAGCTGACATGGGCAATGCGTTACGCACGGTTGAAGAAGACACCCAGTATTCCTTTATCAAAACCCTGGTCTTTACACACCGCAATGGCGGACCCGAAAGTGGGGCCATTGATGTCGAGTTGGTCAGTGATGTTAACCGCCCCTTTACCAACCAAGATCTGGTCACCCGATGGCGCGATAAAATCACCATTCCTGCTGGGGTAGAAAAAATCAGCTTTGGCAGAAGCCGCATGGGCGGCGCAGGAAACGACATTGAGGTGCGACTGAGCAGTGACAACCCTGACCAACTCAAGGCTGCCTCGGTGTCCTTACAAGCCCGTCTTGCGCTGTATGATGGAGTATCAAGCATTACCGATGACCTTCCCTATGGCACAGAACAATGGCGCTTTACCCTCACACCCGAAGCCAAGGGCATGGGTCTGACCGTCACATCACTGGCTAACCGCTTACAGACCATTCTCAATGGTAAAAAAATTGGCTTTGTGCAGGAAGACGGCAAGGAAATTGATATTTTCTTAAAGCTCGATGACAGGCAAGCATCCAACCTGTCATTGCTACAGGCATTGCCTATAGAGATGGCAAACGGTGATTGGACACCCTTAGCTGCGTTACTCGACATCGGTGTCTTTAGGGGTATCACTACCTTGACGCGTCAGGGTGGCGAACTGTCTGTAGTCGTCACGGCTGACGTAGACGACGATACCGCCAATGCTGCCGCCATCAATGCGGCCATTGAACAACAACTGTTGCCTGATCTCTTTGCTGAATTTGGCGTCAAACCGACGATTGAAGGCACTAGGCTAGACGAGCAACAGGTGTTGAATGACATGAAAATGGGCTCATTGTTAGCGGTGTTTTTGATTTTTGGCATCCTGGCCTGGGTCTTTGAAAGTTGGATCTGGCCCTTCGCTGTGATGATTGCCATTCCCTTTGGCCTAACCGGCGCCCTGTTTGGACACTGGGTGTTAGACATGCCCATCTCTGCCTTGAGTCTGTTTGGCTTATTTGGTTTGAGTGGTATTGTGATCAATGACTCGATTGTGCTGATAACCAGCTACAAACGGCTGATTGCTCAGGGGATTGAGCCTGCGATCGCGGTTGTAGACGCATCCTGTCAACGGTTGCGCGCGGTGTTGCTGACCTCAATCACGACCATGGCAGGTTTGACGCCCCTGTTGTTTGAATCGTCCTTTGACGCCCAGTTTTTGAGACCCATGGCCGTGGTGATGGTATTTGGCCTGGCCTTTGGCACCATCCTGATACTGCTGTTGGTTCCGGGTTTGTTGTTATCGATCGAACACAACCGCGCTCGCTTGCAACGCCTGTTTTCTCGAAAAAAAGCAGTCGCTTAAAGCCGTCGTCTTGGCTTCCTTAACAGGAGTAGCAGCAGTGAACATTGTGCACCAAAAAGAGCAAAATCGGTTTGTCGCGCAGCTTGATGGGGTGGCAGATACCGCCCTATTGACCTACCAACTGCTCGGGAATAAGACGGTCAATTTTAACTACAGCTATGTGCCCATGCGCTTTCGTGGCCATGGGGTGGCTAAAGAATTGGTGGATACTGGGTTTGATTGGGCACGAAGCGAGCAACTGCGCATCACTGCCAGCTGTTCCTATGTCGCTCAATTTGTTCCCACCCATCAGGATTAAATAACCGACATAAAAAAGGCCACATTACGTGGCCTTTTTACCCCTATGACCGTTTAATAACGGTCAATCGCATTCAGTTCTGTAAAGGCTTGCTCAAGACGCTCAATAAAACGTTCCTGACCCTTTCGAACCCAAACCCGCGGGTCATAATGTTTCTTATTGGGCTTGTCTTCGCCATCTGGATTACCAATCTGACCCTGCAAATAGCCTTCATTGGCCCTGTAGTAATCCAAAACACCTTCCCACGTCGCCCACTGGGTATCGGTATCGATGTTCATCTTGATAACACCGTAGCCAATGGCTTCTTTGATCTCAGCTGCCGTTGAACCTGACCCACCATGAAAGACAAAATTCAGGCTGTTGGTAGGGAGTCCAAACTTGTCAGAACAAAAGGTTTGGGAATTGTGCAAAATCTTGGGCGTGAGTTTCACATTGCCTGGCTTGTAAACACCGTGCACATTGCCAAAGCTCGCCGCGATGGTAAAGCGGGGACTGATCGCTGACAGGGTTTCATAGGCGTAGGCAACATCAGACGGCTGGGTGTAGAGCATGGAGTTGTCCATGTGGCTGTTATCAACGCCATCTTCTTCACCACCGGTACAACCGAGTTCTATCTCAAGGGTCATACCGATTTTATCCATACGCTTCAAATAACGGGCGCATATCTCGATGTTTTCTTCCAAGGGCTCTTCAGACAGATCCAACATGTGTGAGGAGAACAGCGGTCGGCCGGTTTCAGCAAAGTGCGCTTCGCCCGCGTCGAGTAAGCCGTCGATCCAAGGCAGCAATTTTTTGGCCGCGTGGTCCGTGTGCAAGATCACGGGAATACCATAGTGCTTGGCAACTTCATGGACATACCGTGCCCCAGCAACAGCTCCCAGAATCTGTGCCTCTTGCCCAGGCAATTTCAAACCCTTGCCTGCAAAGAATTGTGCGCCGCCATTGGAGAACTGCACGATAATGGGTGATTTGGCCTTTGCGGCAGCTTCTAGAGCACCGTTAACCGAATCGGTGTTCACCACATTGACCGCTGGTAGTGCAAATTTGCCTGCTTTAGCGAGCTTAAAGACCGTTTGCAAATCATCGCCCGATACCACACCAGGCTGAACCGTTGCTGACATTTTCTGAGTCATCTGTATTCCCCAATCATTCAATTGACGTCTAGGACTGTCCTAGACCGATTATCCTTTCGCCCGGGTTTCCAACATCGCTACTGCGGGCAGTGTTTTACCTTCTACAAACTCCAAGAAGGCACCACCGCCGGTAGAAATATAGGAAAATCGCGATTCCATATCAAATTTTTGTACTGCCGCAATAACATCACCGCCGCCCAAAACTGAAAATGCCCCACTGTTGGCAATGGCCTCAGCGATTGCTCTTGTGCCCCCTGAAAATGCATCAAATTCAAACACACCACAGGGACCATTCCACAATATCGTTTTGGCGTTTTTAAGCACCTCTGCGAATCGGGCTTCAGTGTCAGGACCAATATCCAGAATCATGTCAGCGTCGCCGACCTGATCTACAGATTTAATAACAGCCGCTACATCAGAAGAAAAAGCGGTGGCAGTGCGCACATCGCTAATCTCGGGAATGTCGAGGGCTTGCATCAATTGTTGCGCCTGAGGCAACAGGTCAGCTTCGTACAACGATTTGCCAACATTAAATCCCCGTGCTGCGATAAAGGTATTGGCAATACCGCCGCCGACAATCAGTTGGTCACAGATCTTGGATAGGCTATCCAGTACCGTTAATTTTGTCGACACCTTTGCGCCGCCCACAACGGCAACCATGGGTCGCGCTGGGTTCGCCATGACCTTACCAAGGGCGTCCAGTTCGGCAACCAACAACGGGCCCGCACAGGCAACTGGGGCAAACTTTGCCACACCATGGGTAGAGGCTTGGGCGCGGTGTGCTGTTCCAAAGGCATCCATGACATAGACATCACAGAGTGCTGCCATTTTTTTCGACAGTGCTTCATCATCAGCACCTTCACCGGCATTAAATCGGACGTTCTCCAGTACCACCAAGGACGCTGTCGGGCTAACCCCATCTATCCAATCACGGACCACAGGAACATCACGGCCAAGTAGCTTGCCCAGATAGGCTGCCACCGGTGCTAAGGAAAATGCTGCATCATAGACACCTTCCTTTGGACGACCCAGATGCGACATGACCATAACCTGCGCGCCCTGCTCCAGTGCCCAGGTTAGGGTTGGCAAAGACGCTTTAATGCGGCTATCACTGGATACCTGACCACTGTCATCGAGGGGAACATTGAGGTCCTGTCGAATTAACACGCTTTTACCCCTGAGGTTCAGGTCAGTCATTTTAATCACGGTCATGGTGTTTCCCTTGATTCAGTGCGAGAAGAATGTGCGTATTGTAACGCCATGAGACCCTTTTGGCAGCAGAAATTCAGGATTTACACCCCAAGGTCAATACAGCCATGGTTTGTATCCGAACACCCATGACTTCAAATCAGCACTCCTATAGAATAGCCTTTATTTCTTGGACACTTCCTACATGATACCCGTAATTATTGGCATTGCAGGTGCTTCCGCGTCAGGCAAGAGCTTGTTTGCTGAGACGATTTACCACGAGTTAAAAGAAGAACTCGGTGCGCATTACATCAGCATCATGAAAGAAGATTCCTATTATAAAGACCAAACGCACATGGCGATGGAAGACAGAATCGTCAATAACTACGACCATCCCAATGCCTTTGACCACAGTTTGCTGGTTCATCACCTAGATGAGCTCAAAGCCGGTCGCACTGTCAATGTGCCGATTTATGACTATAAGATTCACAACCGCATTGAAGACACCATCGAAATGATTCCGCGCAAAATCATTCTGATTGAAGGCATTTTGTTGTTGGGAGACAGGGCGATACGAAAGCGTTTGGATGCCAGTGTCTATATGGATACGCCGCTGGATATCTGCCTGCTGCGCCGCCTCCAAAGAGACATTGAAGAACGTGAACGGTCGCTCGAATCAGTCATTCGCCAATACCGAGAAACGGTTCGTCCGATGTACATTGAATTTGTCGATCCAAGTAAGCAGTTTGCTGACCTGATTGTACCCCGAGGCGGCAAAAACCGTGTCGCTATTGATCTGCTAAAGGCGCGTATCAAACAACTCTCGCAATCCAAAACAGATCCAGAGATCACCCTTTAAACAGGCACGGGCAACACGGTAGGGGTTAGCAGACTAAAGGCATGATTTTGGTCGTAGTAGGCAGCCTCATTGATAAAGCAAGCGACCCTTCCTGGCGCGCCGTTATAATAGGTAACGCCGCCATGCTCCAATAGAAACATCGGGTCACCCGGCACCAGAGGCATAAAATCTCGGCCCTGCAGATCTGGGTGAACCATACCGATGATGGCGCCCGTCTCATTGGTGGGATACAGGACCTTGGATTCAAATTCAAAGGCGTCCAATGTCGCGGGTAACGCAACATCACTGCCCATAGTACTGAGAAAATCCAGAATATGGCCAACCGTTAGACGCGTCTGTTCAAATATCCGTCCCTGCAACACGCCCTGAGGCACGGGACCCACTTCGACAATGATGCCCCGCTCCTTACCCATGGATACCAAAAAGGTGTCATCCAGTCGATCGGTTGATTTTGACATGACAAACACATCCGACATCTGCTGTCTGACATAAGCAGCCGCCGCTACCGCCCAGACACAATCACTGTTCAACACCAGTGTAACGCCCATATTGGCCGTGGTGGTGTGCATATCAATAATAAAATCCAATTGGGGTTGTTGCTTGGGACCCAGCGATTTGGCCAGTGATTTTGCCAACAGGCCTTCGCGGTGTGCAATGGCAGGGTTTT
>CAWUUZ010000081.1:0-9197 GCA_963925745.1 uncultured Pseudomonadales bacterium | reverse complement strand
CAATGTCTCACTTTAACTACCTTTCATAACTCAATGAATTATATGAATAAAATAAAAATCAATTTCCTGTAATTCCGATATTTTGAGATTGGATTTGAACGTAAGCTATTGTGTTTAAAGGGTTTTTATTAGAAATGATTCTGTTCTATTCCCTTGCAAACAGTGTAAATCGTGAATATAGTGTCATATTGTGGAGTAAAGTGGATTTTAGTGGCGTCAAAGTGGTTTTTGCCAGAATCCAAATTTGAAATGATATGCAACGGGCGATGACAGTATGGAATCGAAAAGAATCAGCTTAAGAGGTGTGCATGCACTCTCGATGGACGCGAAGGGCCGCTTAGCCGTTCCTGTGCGTTATCGAACGCTGCTCGCTGATTGGTGTGATTCCACCCTGGTTGCAACCATTGATACCAGCGAGCGCTGCTTACTCATTTACCCCTTGCCTGAGTGGGAAATTATTCAGGAAAAAATTGAAGCTTTGCCGAGTTTTAACGCTGAGACGCGAAAAATTCAGCGGCTATTGATTGGTCACGCGACCGATTTAGAAATCGATGGCAATGGCCGTGTTTTATTGCCTGCGGCACTGCGCGAATACGCCAGTCTCGATAAGAAGCTGGTGCTCATTGGTCAGGGCAAAAAATTTGAACTCTGGGATGAAACGACTTGGAACGACCGACGCGACACCTGGTTGGATGATGACGTTGATCTCGACAATCTGCCCGAAGGTCTGCTGCAGTTGTCGCTATAATGGTGACCGAAATGAGCAAGGAATTTTCACATAAGTCAGTTTTGCTCGATGAGGCTGTCGCTATGCTGGTACAGAATCCAGATGGCAATTTTTTTGATGGTACCTTTGGCCGTGGTGGGCACAGTCGACTCATTCTCGATTCGCTAAGCCCAGACGGTAAGTTGTTTGCTACTGATAAAGATCCCCAGGCGATGTCGATTGGCCGCGAGTTGGCCGATGAAGACAGCCGTTTTCATATTTATCCCGGTTCCTACGCTGATATTGGTGCGGCCTTGCCTGCTGGCATGTTGCTGGACGGCATTTTACTCGATTTGGGTGTGTCGTCTCCGCAGCTAGATGACGCTGCCCGTGGTTTTAGTTTTATGAAGGATGGTCCATTGGATATGCGCATGGATCCAGACCATGGTCAAAGCGCAGCAGAGTGGATTAATTCGGCAGATGAAAAAGACATTGCAGATGTGATGTATAACCTCGGTGAGGAACGTCACTCTCGACGTATGGCGCGCGCCATTGTAAACCGCCGTGCCGAAACACCCTTTACCCACACCCTGGACTTGGCCGAAGTGATTAAGGTCGCCAACCCAGCATGGGAAAAGCACAAGCACCCTGCAACACGCGCCTTTCAGGCGATACGAATTCACATTAACCAAGAATTGGCCGACTTAGAGCGTTTATTGGCAGCCTCATTGGTGCTGTTAAAGCCTGGTGGCCGATTGGTGGTCATTAGCTTTCACTCTTTAGAAGACCGATTGGTAAAACGTTTTATACAAAAACAAGAGCGGGGCGATCTACCACAAGGCTTGCCAGTAACCGACGACATGATTCACCGGACATTTAAGCGTGTTGGAAAGGCGCTTAAGGCGACTCCCATCGAGATTGAAGAGAACACGCGATCCAGAAGTGCCGTCATGAGAATTGCGGAGCGTCAGTAATGTCAGGCACTGCTTGGATCACTGCCAGCCTCGTGCTGGCAAATTTGGTATCTGGAATTGGTGTTATCTATGCCAGCTATGATACCCGCCAGCAGTTTGGCGCCTTGCAGGTTTTGGAACGAAAGAGCCAACAACTAAAAACTGAATACAGCCAGCTGCTGTTAGAAAAAAGTGCTTGGGCCGCCGCAGGGCGCATCGAACAAAAGGCACGTGCCGAACTTGGCATGCAAGAGATAGGCGCAGGATCCATCAAAATACTGGAAAAAAACCGTGATTAGTTTGGTATTACAGTTTTGGCGACATAGTCTCGTATTGATCTTGCTGATGATGTTGTTCGGCTTGATTGGCGCGCGTGCTGTAAAGCTACAGGTAATGGATCGAGACTTTCTACAGAGTCAGGGCGATGCGCGCATGGAGCGGGTTGACAGTATTCCTGCATCGCGCGGTATGATTTTGGACCGCAATGGTGAGCCCCTGGCTGTCAGTGCACCACTTACATCACTGTGGGCAGATCCCCGATTGTTCGATACGGCCAATATTCCTGCCTTGGCCAAATCCTTAGACGTTACCACCTCCTGGTTACAACAAAGGATGGTTCCTGGCAAAGCCTTTGTATACCTCAAACGCCACATGGTTCCAGAGCAGGCAACCGTGATTTTGGACCACAAATTCAAAGGTGTCTTTGGGCAGACCGAATACAAGCGTTTCTATCCGAGTGGCGAAGTCACCGCCCAATTGATCGGTCTGACCGACATTGATGATTCGGGACAGGAAGGCATTGAACTCGCATTTGACGCGGTTTTGTCAGGTGAAGATGGCAAGAAGCGCGTGCTCAAAGACCTCTATGGCAGCACGGTTCGTGACGTGGAATCGATAAAGGCCGTCGCACCCGGTCAAAACCTCTATTTGACCATCGATCGCAGCCTACAGTATTTGGCCTACCGCGAGTTAAAGGCCGCGGTAACACAGCACCATGCAGTCGCCGGTTCGCTGGTATTGATGGATGTAACCACGGGCGAAATCCTGGCCATGGTAAATCAGCCGTCCTTTAATCCCAATAACCGCGCCAGTTTGGTCTATGCACAGGCCCGAAACCGCGCAGTCACCGATGCGTTTGAGCCAGGCTCTGTGGTTAAGTCACTGACCCTGTCTGCTGCACTCGAAAGTGGACAGCTCACACCCAAGTCGCTCTTTAATACGTCGCCAGGCTATAAAAAGTATGACGGTTATACCATTCGCGACACCCATGATTATGGAACGCTGTCTCTCACGGATGTGTTGGTCAAATCGAGCAACATTGGTGCATCTACGATTGCGCTTCAGATTGGCGGCGAAGAGCTGTGGAAAGTATTTTACGATATGGGTCTGGGCCAGGTGTCTGGCATCGGTCTTCCCGGAGAATCGGCAGGTTTGCTACCCAACCGACCCAATTGGAAGTCTATTGAGACGGCGACATTTTCCTATGGTTATGGTCTGACCGTGACGCCATTGCAACTGGTGGTTGCCTACGGTGCAATCGCCAACGACGGCGTCAAGATGCAACCCTATATGATTCGAGATGGCGCTGCACCGGAAGGCAAGCGCGTACTGTCTGAAGATACCGCCGTTAAGATGCAGATGATGCTGGAGCAGGTTGTGCTCGTCGGCACGGGTCGCGCATCTCAAAGCAGCCTCTACCGTATTGCAGGCAAAACCGGCACCTCTCATAAAGTGGGTTCCGAAGGCTATACCGAAAACCGCTACGTCGGTACCTTTGCAGGTTTTGCACCCGTTAGTCAGCCCAGATTGGCGATGATACTAACCATCGATGATCCTCAGGGTGAACAGTACTATGGTGGTGAAATTGCAGCACCTGCCTTTGGTCGCATTATGGAAGCCGCGTTGCAGTTGCTCAATGTGACACCAGACCAGGCACAGGCAACCAATGCGCAGTTTCAACCATTACAATTGGGGGCGGCATTATGACCTTCCTCCAAAAGCTGCAAGGCCTATATCCTGACTATGAGATGCCAACCGCGGTTACTGGTTTGGTGTTGGACAGCAGGCAGGTAAAAGCAGGTGCGATATTTGTCGCATTGCAGGGTCACCACCAAGACGGTTGGGACTATGTAGAACAGGCCATCGCCTTGGGTGCCGTTCTTATCCTGACCAACAGCCCGCAGTGGCAGTCACAGGCCAATATCCCGGTCATTTTTGATGCGAGTTTGGCAGATACCTTGCCAGAACTGGCAGCAGCCTATTACCACTACCCCAGTGAGTCCTTGGGCATCATTGGTGTCACTGGAACCAACGGCAAGACCTCGGTGGCGCAGTTTACCGCGCAGTTGCTTGAGCTAACCGGAAACCCTTGCGGCTATATTGGCACCAACGGTTATGGTCGCCTGTCCGATTTGAAACAGATCGGCAACACCACCCCAGATACCTTGGAATTGCACCGAATTCTGGCCGACATGGTCGCAGACGGCATGACGTTTTGCGCCATTGAAGTGTCATCCCATGGCCTTGTTCAGGGCAGGCTAAAGGCGCTCACATTCAGATCAACCTGCTTTACCAATCTGAGCCGCGATCACCTTGATTACCACAAGACGCTAGAAGCCTATGCTGAAGCCAAATACCAGCTGCTTCAGGACTTCGACAGTGCCGCCAAAATAATTAACCGCGATGATGCCTGTGGCAGAGACTTTTTAACGCGGTTGTCAGCTGACAAAGGAGTGCTGGGATTTAGTATTGATGGTAACGACAGTGCTGCAGATTTGCGGGCGACGGATATTGTCTTTGCAAAATCAGGCGTTTCGTTTGAGATGGCAACCCCTTGGGGAGAGACATCGGTCACCGTACCGCTGTTTGGTAGTTTCAATGTATCCAATCTGTTGGCTGCATCTGGTTTGGTGTTGTCATTGGGAATTTCATTTAAGTCGGTTGCAGCAGTTTTACCACAGATAAAGCCCGTGGTTGGACGGATGGAATTTGTTCCCAATGCCACAGGAAGAGCCGTTGTTGTCGACTATGCCCATACACCGGATGCATTGGAAAAAGCCATTGCCGCTATGCGCCACCATTGTCAGGGCGCGCTGTGGGTTGTTTTTGGCTGTGGCGGTGATCGAGACAAGGGTAAACGTCCCTTGATGGCCTCCATCGCAGAGCAATTGGCTGACCACATTGTTGTGACAGATGATAATCCACGAACAGAATCCTCTGCCGCGATCATGGCCGACATCGCTACCGGTTTTTCAGGTGAGATGGCATCAAAGATTACCTACTTGGCAGATCGCGCCCTGGCGATTTCCTATGCACTTGTCCATGCGCAAGCCAGCGATGCGATCTTGGTCGCCGGAAAGGGCCATGAGGATTACCAAGTGATTGGAACCCAGTATCAGCCCTTTTCAGACCAGCTCACCATTACACGTTGTTTGGAGGTGACGGCATGATTCGTCCTTTCACACTGATGGAATTGGCACGTGCAACAGGTGGCCGTTTGGTGGGTGCTGATCAGACCATCAATGGCATCACCACAGATACCCGCCAAATCCAGGCAGGCGATTTGTTTGTTGCCCTGACGGGTCCCCATTTTGACGGGCACGACTTTGTGTCTGTGGCCGATGCCAAGGGCGTTCGTGCCTGCGTGGTATCGCGCCATTGTCATATCCCGAGCCAAATCGTGGTTGCTGATACCCACCTTGCCTTTGGGCAGCTTGGGCAGGCAAACCGTCGTGCATTCCAGGGACAGGTGATTGCCCTGACCGGCAGCACAGGCAAAACCACGGTTAAGGAAATGTTGGCTTCTGTGTTGTCAACCCAGGGTCCAACTTCCAAGACACACCACAATTTAAACAACACCATCGGCGTGCCAATGACGCTGCTGACGATTGATGCGAAGGACGCCTTTGCCGTGATTGAAATGGGTGCAAACTCCCCCGGTGAAATCGCCTTTTCATCCATTATGGCTGAACCCGATGTTGCCATGCTGCTCAATGCGTCTGAAGCCCACATTGAAGGCTTTAATGACCTAGCTGGGGTTCAAAAAGCCAAGGGCGAAATATTTAAAGGTCTGTCATCCGGTAAGGGCGCTGTTTTGAACCGTGATGATTCAGGCTATGACGTTTGGAGTCAGCAGGTGCTTAAGAACGGCTGCAACCTAACCGACTTTAGCCTATCGAATCCCGTGGCGCAGGTCTGCGCTGGTGTGGTGACGACAGATGCAGATGGTTGTGCGTCATTTCCTGTGATGGTTACAGGCGAATCGGTAGGCACTGTGTCTCTTAAGGTCCCTGGCAAGCACCAGGTGATGAATGCCTTGGCAGTTGTTGCTGCAGCGGTGCAATTAAAGTTCCCATTAAAGGATTGTCTGGCTGCGCTCAGCCGTTTTTCGGGTGTGCCTGGCCGGGTCAGCATTGTGCCTGGCATCCATAAAACACAGATTTATGACGACACCTATAACGCGAGCCCTGCATCCGTAGAGGCAGCGGTAGATGTGTTGGCGGCGATGACAGGTGACCGCATATTGGTGTTGGCCGATATGGCGGAATTGGGTGCAGCGTCTCAGCGACACCACAGTCGTTTAGCGGCCTACGCCTTGGAAAAATTACCCGATGTGCGTTTCTTTGGCCCCCACTACGCGGCAGCTATGCCAAGTGGAAAGGTCTATCGCGATAAAGAAACGCTGATAACAGATTTGCTGGCTGATGCAAAAGAAGGAACCCGAATTTTGATCAAGGGCGCGCACTCAATGCACATGGAAGATGTCGTCACCGCCCTTACTGAAAGGGAAACACTATGATTTTCTGGCTGTTACCGTATTTAGAGCAAATAGATTCTGGTTTCAGGGTGCTGCAGTATTTGACACTGCGGGGCGTCCTAGGCGTTCTGACGGCACTGATATTTTCATTGACGCTAGGTCCAGTGTTGATTCGCTGGTTGACCCATTATCAAATTGGCCAGACCGTACGCCAAGACGGTCCAAAGAGCCATTTTAGCAAGGCCGGCACACCGACCATGGGTGGTGCCTTGATTCTCGTTTCCATGCTGATCAGTACGCTGATTTGGTCCGACCTGAGCAACTACTATGTGTGGGTTGTACTGGGTGTCACCGCTATATTTGGCGCAGTGGGTTGGGTCGATGACTACCGCAAGGTGGTGCGTCGAAATTCAATTGGTTTGAGATCGCGTTGGAAATATTTTTGGCAGTCGGTTGCAGGTATCGGCGGCGCGCTGGTGCTCTATTACTTTGCCGACAGTCCTATTCAAACAACCTTGATCGTACCCTTCTTCAAAGAATGGGCGATTCCCATGGGCGGCGTGACCTTTGTGCTGTTTTCCTATGTCGTGATTGTGGGTTCTTCCAACGCGGTGAACCTCACCGATGGCTTGGATGGACTGGCTATCTTGCCAACCGTTTTGGTGGGTGGTGCCATGGGTGTGTTCGCCTATGTCACAGGTAACATCAACTTTGCAACCTATCTCCAAATCCCCTTTGTGCCAGACAGTGGTGAGATGATCATTTTCTGTGGCGCACTGGTTGGATCGGGTCTTGGTTTTCTGTGGTTTAACACCTACCCAGCACAGGTGTTTATGGGCGACGTCGGTGCTTTGGCACTGGGCGCCGCTTTGGGTACCGTAGCCGTTATCGTCAGACAGGAAATTGTATTGGCGATTATGGGCGGCGTTTTTGTCGCTGAAACGGTATCCGTTATTTTGCAGGTAGCGTCTTTTAAATTGACGGGTCGTCGGATTTTCCGCATGGCACCGCTGCACCACCATTACGAGCTAAAAGGTTGGCCTGAACCCAGAATCATTGTGAGATTTTGGATCATCACGGTCGTGTTGGTTTTGATCGGTTTAGCAACATTGAAGATTCGATAATATGACAAAGACAGTCACGGATTCCTTAAGGGTAGTTGTTGGTCTGGGTAAGACTGGCTACTCCTGTGTGCGCCATTTGGTAGCGCAAGGATTTACTGTGGCTGTTATGGATACCAAGGCAGAACCGGCTTTGGCTGACCAACTTGCAGCAACGTTTCCTCAGGTTGCGACCTATTTTGGCGGATACGATGCGGCTGTTCTTTTGGCTGCCGAAGAGATCATCCTGAGCCCAGGCGTACCGATTAAGACAGCTGAAATTCAGCAAGCGCTGTCACAGGGAATTCCTGTTATAGGCGATATCGACCTCTTTATGCGCGCCTATGAGGGTCTGGTTGTTGCTATCACTGGTTCCAATGGCAAGAGCACGGTTACAGAGTTGGTGGGCGAAATGGCCCGCAAGCAAGGTTTGCACGTTGGTGTCGGTGGCAATATAGGGGTTCCTGCTTTAGACCTGTTGGCACCCGATCTGGAAATGGTGGTGTTAGAGCTGTCGAGCTTCCAGTTGGAAACGGTTCATGCATTAACAGGGCACGTCGCAACGGTCTTGAACCTGTCCGAAGACCACATGGACCGCTATGCCGATATGCAGGGCTATATGTCGGCCAAACACCGCATTTTTAAGCATGCCAAGGTCATCGTTGCCAACCGTGACGATGTGTTGACCCATCCCTTGATTGGTACGGTTTCAAAACTGTCATGGTATGCGCTTAATGAGAGCCTGTTAAAAGGGTTTTGCGCACCACGAGATGCATCGGGTGAACGTGTTATCTGCAATGGCAAGGAAGCGTGGCTGACCGAGAGCGAAATCCTGATCAAGGGTTCACACAATGTGATGAATGCCTTGGCTGCCTTAGCACTGGGTGATGCGGCAGGTCTAAACCGTGATGCCATGGTTGCTGCGTTGAAATCCTTCCCTGGATTGGCACACCGTTGTCAGTGGGTAGCACGTCTTAACGAAGTTGACTTTATCAATGACTCAAAGGCTACCAATGTTGGTGCTGCCTTGGCCGCCATAGAAGGGCTGGAAATCACCGGTCAAAAAAATCTGGTGCTGATCGCCGGTGGTGTTGGCAAGGGTGCTGACTTCACGCCTCTTGCACCTGCCGTGCTGCGTAGCTGCCGTCACCTCATAGTAATGGGTGTGTCTGCGGCTGAGATGGCCACGGTATTTGAAGACACGCCACAAACATTGGTTGATTCGATGGAAGAGGCAGTCGCCGTCGCGCGACGCACCGCTCAGGCTGGCGACACCGTACTGTTAGCCCCTGCCTGTGCCAGTTTCGATATGTTTGATGGTTTTGAACACCGCGGTCGGGTGTTTGAAGCAGCAGTGAGGGCCTACTTATGAGCCAGCTGACTGCATTGTTAGCCCCTATTTGGGTAAAACCACAGCACACAGATCGTTTTCTGCTGCTGCTAATCGGCTTGCTGTTGGGTGTTGGTATGATGGTGATTGCGTCATCGTCCATTGAATATTCAAGCCGCGTGATGGGTGGGCCTTTGGCGATCCTGTCTCGTCACCTTGTGTACCTCAGCATCGGCCTGCTGTCGGCCTTTATCGTGACGCGTTTGCCTCTGTCCTTTTGGGTAAAGTCAGACCGAGTTCTGCTCATGGTGGGTGTGACGGCATTGGTTCTGGTGTTGATACCCGGTATCGG
>CAWUUZ010000080.1:0-6162 GCA_963925745.1 uncultured Pseudomonadales bacterium | reverse complement strand
AGACTGGTCGATGACCCAACTAAACTCCTTGGGTGTTAAGTCTGCACAGACCAATGTTTGGCGTAAGGATACTCCCCAGCTATTGAGTCCTGGACCATAGGGTTGACCTGGTGGGTTGAGCCATATCTGCCACCGCTGGTCATGCTGGGCAACCTGTTTTAAGGCAGGCAGTACCAAACGCAGTTCACCCATACTCACCTGTGGATAGCGTATTTCAGTGACAGCGCCAATGGGCCAACCGCCACCAGGCAGTTCCGCATCTAACAGCGGATAACCCGTGGGTATGACCTTCTCGGGTATGGCTTGATGGCTATGATCTGCTGTCCATATTTTTCCCTGTGACATGAGCTGCGAGATGATGGATGGATCGGGCATATCGGTCTCTTTTTACTGTATGGATGTACAGTATAATGACGGCGTTACCAATGTCCATAAAGGATTCTATAAAATGATCAGTGCGCTGACAGCAGTCCCATGTTGCTGGATTTATCTGCCACAGGGACGGGTCGGGTAGTTTACAGATAGCGGTAAGCGTGTTTTGATAAGCGCACATTTGGTACCATGCCAATCTCCCCAAAATCCTTAGCAATAGGGGTTAAAACCAATAAGAAGTGATCCGCTCATGAACACCACAGGTTGGCTCCACAATATCAACATTATGACCATGGACGCTGCCCAGGGTGGTGGCTTAGGCGTGATAACAGATGGCTTGATCGGGTGGAAGGCGGGAAAATTGGTTTATGTGGGGTCGGCACAGACGGCGCCACAGGACAGTCTGGGTATGCCCAGAATAGATGGCCATCAGGCCTGGGTGACACCCGGGTTGATTGATTGTCACTCCCATTTGATTTGGGGTGGCAACCGCGCCTTAGAATTTGAAGCCTTGCTAGAGGGTGTTAGTTACGAAGACATCGCCAAGCAGGGTGGTGGTATCAAGTCCACCGTCGCAGCAACCCGAGAAATGAGCGAAGACCAGTTATTTAAGAGTGCCTTGCCGCGGTTAAAACGCCTGCAACAGGAAGGCGTGACCAGCATTGAAATCAAATCAGGTTACGGACTCAACGAGGAAACTGAATGTCGGATGCTGCGGGTGATGGCGCGGCTCCAAACGGCAACCGGTATGCATGTTGTGAGAACCTGTTTGGCGGCCCACAGTGTGCCAGTGGAATATGCGGGACGACAGCAAGCCTATGTAGACTGGGTTTGTGACACCCTATTGCCGAAGGTTGCACAGGAGCAGCTGGCCGATGCGGTGGATGTTTTTTGCGAAAGCATAGCCTTTAGTGCCGAGCAGTCTGAACAGATATGGATACAGGCGCGGTCATTGGGATTACAGATTAAAGGTCACGTTGGTCAGCTCGGTGTTTCTGCCGGACCAGAAGGCTTGGCGCGACTCGGCGCCTTATCGGCAGACCATGTTGAATACCTCACCGAAGACCAGGTAAAGGCCATGGCGCAGGCCGGCATGACCGCAGTATTGCTGCCGGGGGCTTTCTATTTTCTCAGAGAAACCCAGAAACCACCCATTGATCAGTTTCGGCACTATCAGGTACCTATGGCAGTCTCCACCGATCTCAATCCGGGCTCATCACCCTTGGGTTCGCTGCTATTGGCCGCCAATATGGCCTGTGTGCTTTGGCGCATGACTCCGATCGAGGTGTGGCAAGGCATCACCTGTCATGCTGCAAAGGCCCTGGGTCTCGACCAGCAAAAAGGCAGGCTACAGGCAGGCTACGATGCCGATTTTCTGCTTTGGTCAGTCGCTACGCCCGTACAGATTATTCATGAAATCGGTCTACACCGTCCCCAACAGATGTGGATGGCAGGACAGCACATTGAGATGCCTTTATGAAGCCAGACCCTACCCTTGGCGAAACCGCCTTTGACCCAACCCTGTGGCAAGGACGTATCGACAAAGAAGATCCCGATCTGAGCATTCGATTGCATCAGGTTATCCAAGACGCTGCACTAGAGACCGACTATAAAAATGCCCCGGTGTTACTCGGTTTTTCCTGTGACGAGGGTGTCAGACGCAATCAGGGTCGGGTCGGCGCTGCGGAAGGGCCAGATGCCATTCGTAGGGCGTTGGCACCCTTAACGGTCCGTCCTGATCTCAGCTGTTTTGATGCTGGCAATGTCACCGTAGTTGACCAAGATTTGGATGCCGCTCAGGGGCAACTTGCACAGGCCATAGCAACCATCTTTGCGCGGTCGGGTAAGCCCATTGTATTAGGGGGTGGCCATGAAATCGCCTGGGGCAGTTATCAGGGATTGCGGCTCGCATTCCCACAGGAACGCGTCGGCGTTATTAACTTTGATGCCCATTTGGATCTGCGTAATCCTGATCCCCTGCCGAGCTCGGGGACACCGTTTCGCCAAATTGCAGAGGATGCACAGGCAAAGGGACAGGCATTTCACTATTGCGTTATCGGTTTGAATCCCTCCGCCAATTCAGAGGCGCTGATGCAGTATGCACGGCAGCATAATGTGGTGTGGATTGAAGACGTCGACTGCCAGATGCACTATTGGAATAACACCGTACAACGGCTCAACCAGTTTATTGACCAGGTCGATGTGATTTATCTCACCCTCTGTATGGACGTATTTCAAGCCGCAGATGCCCCAGGTGTGAGCGCACCCGCAGCATTGGGAATAGACAAACACTACGCCATTCACGTGTTGCGTTACCTGCTCTCATTGGCAGGTGACAAGGTCAGGTTGATTGATGTGGCGGAAACCAACCCCACCTATGACCGAGACAGCATTACCGCAAAGTTGGCCGCACGTTGGGTCTGGGAATCATTCAAAGTGACCTGAAGGCAAGGGTGTGGATAAACAACACTTTACTGTTTTGAAACACCTGCCTCAGACAAGCGATGCTTCCAGCCTAAGAGTCCGATGTCAGCCATAGCCTTTTATTGGGTACGACCAACATTTGTATTCTTAAAACGCCTTTTGACACGGGTTTATAACCCTTTGACCTTATAAGAACAGCGCGGACAATATAGCTGGGGTCTTCTGTTTCTTGATACTGAAATCTTCCTTTCCTGACATTGAAAAAGTCGTAAATGCGCATGAAATATCAAAAAACAGGGTCGGAAAAACCCTAATCTAAAAGTTGCCCGCCAGTCGAAACGGTAGGGCGGTTCTTTTGATTGCAGTGCGTCAAAAATTCCTGTGGTCTGGTAGACACTGGATAGTTTCAATTCGGTGTAGATGGGCCTCGCATTTTTCAAAGCAGTGGCGTTGGATTGAAGCTTCGCCACAATTCACCGTGAATATTTGGACTCAGAGTGCTATAACAATTCCTTTTTTGGTCATATCCTCAGATATCGATAACCCATCGGTTGTTTTTTGACATACCGAACAGAGGGAGGGAGGCAGCATGTCAGAACAATTTTTGCTCGTACTGCGGGTGACCCGTGAAGACATGTTCACAGAGGGGCCAACCGAAGCCGAGGCTGCCGCGTTAAAGGGCCATATTGCCTATTTGACGTCATTGGCCGAACGGGGCGTGGTATTGCTGTTTGGCAGAACCCAAACCCAGGATCCCAATACCTTGGGACTGGTGATTCTCACGGCAGATAACCTGGTTGATGCCAGATTGTTGGCCCATGCTGATCCGGTTGTCGTTGCTGGGGTGATGTCGGTGACCGTGGTGCCTTACCGAATTGCAGGTGGCGCCTTGGCGCCACAGACGGTGCATTGATGGTGCCTGTTCGTTCACCAAGGTTATCGGCCCGCGCAGTGATCTATCAGGATGACACCCTGTTGTTAAACCAACATGAAGACGAACGGGGATTTTGGTATGTCACACCCGGTGGTGGCATTCTCCATGGCGAAACGCTAGAGGAGGGGCTGCAACGCGAGGTGTTTGAAGAGTTGGGTGCGTCGATCACGATAGGCCCAGTATTGGCCATTCGAGAGGTTGTCTCGCTGCCGCAGGATGAAACCTATCTACCCCCTGATTTTCATCAGGTAGAGGTCTTTTTTGCCTGTACGCTGCAGGCATTTGTACAGCCTGCAACCGAGATGGATCCTGCCCAGATCGGCTATGAATGGGTGCCGTTATCGGAGTTGCATGACAGGTTGTTTTTTCCAGAGGCCTTTAAAGACTTTTTGATCGATCGGCAGTTTCCAAAGCTTTATTTTGGTGTGGTGCGATAGACGGCAGGGTTGTTAAAAGGTTGCGCCCCTGTTGACGATAGACCAAATCAATTGCTGAAAGGCTGCCCACACATCACCGGTTTCTTGGCCCTTGATCATGCGGTCTATATGGCTGGCCTGTAATAACAGCGCATGTACCTGTCCCAAATCCAGTCGCTTTAGACCTGCGTCCACCGCCGCTTTCTTGCTGTCCCACACTTGCTGGCTGCGATACGCCTGGGCGGGAGGGGTGCCTCGGTCAAGTTGGTATTTGAGTGTCGCCAACATGCGCAGGTCGGCAGTTAGCTTCCACAGCAACAGGGTGGGTTCAACACCCTCAGCCCGCAATCCATTAAAGACGCGCAGTGTGCGTTTTACTTTACCCTGCAGCATGGCGGTAGAGAGGTCATTGATATCCCAACGACCGCTGTCTGTGACCGCACCAGAAATCTGTTCTAAAGAAATGGCTGTGTCCGGAAAGCTTAACGCCAGCTTCTCGAGTTCCTGACGGGCAGCCAGCAAATTGCCATCAACCTTGTCGGCCAGAAACGCAATCGCCTCGGGTGATAGCTGCACACCAATCTGCTTGGCGCGTTGCTCTAGCCACTTGGGTAACTGCTCACGGGTAACGGGCCAAAAGGGGATCCAAACGACCTGTTTTTCAAGTGTCGTAAACCATTTGGTTTTTTGCGCTGCGGCGTCAATTCTGTTGCTGGTGATCAGAATGAGATGGTCTGGAGAGGGTTGTTCAAGAATAGCCAACAGCAGTTCGCGAACCGGCTCGGTAACCTTGCCGGTAATACGAATTTCGATCAGGGTTTGGTCGCCAAACAAGGACCGTTCCTGGGTCGCCTGTCTGACATTGTCTGGAACAAAGCTGGTGTCAGTATAGAACACTTCGCGGTTGCTAAAACCCTGCTGTGCGGCAGTGCGACGAATCAAATCCTGGGCTTCCAAAACCAACAGCGGTGTGTCACCCGACAACCAATAGGCATTGGCTAGGGGTTGCTTGAGGTGTTGCTTTAGTTGCTCAGCATTCAATTTCATTGATTTATGTAGCACCGTTTTGACAGTGTGGAATCAGACACTGGGGAAGAAGGTTCCTGCCCCAGTGTGACTGATCAGTTGGCAACGATGTTGACCAATTTTCCGGGTACCACAATGACCTTGCGTACCGTTTGCCCTTCTAAGAAGTTACGCACATGTTCATCAGCCATGGCTGCGGCTTCTACCAGGTCTTTTTCCATATCTGCAGGCACGGTAATGCGCGCGCGCACCTTGCCATTGACCTGCACAACATAGAGCAAAGCATCTTTTACCAAGGCTTCGGTGTCTGTATCTGGCCATTGTGCATCGATCACAGCCGTGGTTTCACCCAGCTCGTGCCACAGAACATGGCAAATGTGGGGTGCAATCGGCGCCAACATACGCACACTGGCATGTAGGCCTTCGTGTACCACGGACAGATCCTGACCCGAACGCATGTCAAAACGGTTGATTGCGTTGAGCAATTCCATGGTGGCAGCGATCGCGGTGTTATAGGTATGACGGGTTTCAAAATCCTGAGTGACCTTGGCGATGGTCTCATGCACCTTGCGACGCAATGCACGCTGGTCATCATTTAACGCAGATGGATCCAACTTGGGCATTTCACCAAAGGACAGTAGGGTGTGAACATTGCGCCAGAGACGCTGCAAGAATTTTTGCGCACCCTGAACACCGGCTTCTTTCCACTCAAGCGTTTGCTCTGGTGGCGCAGCAAACATCGCATAGAGGCGAACCGTGTCAGCACCATAGGCGTCGATAGCAGCCTGGGGGTCTACGCCATTGTTTTTTGACTTGGACATTTTAGAAATGCCACCAAAATGCACTGCTTCACCGGTTACATTGTGGGTGCCATGACTGATATGACCCTTGTCGTCATATTCAATGGTGACCTTGTCTAGAGGTATCCACTCCCGCAATCCGGTTGCCGATTCGGTATACCAGGTTTCAGCCAGAACCATGCCTTGGCAC
>CAWUUZ010000079.1:0-5218 GCA_963925745.1 uncultured Pseudomonadales bacterium | reverse complement strand
GCATTGTCTGAGGTTCCCTATGCAGTAGGCTTGAACAACCACATGGGTAGCCTGCTCACTTCAGATGCCGACGCAATGAGTTGGCTGATGCGGGAGTTGGCTCAAAGACAGCTGTATTTTATTGACAGCCTCACCACCTTGAATTCAGTGGCTGGAGAGAAGGCACAGCAACAGGCTGTCACCTGGGCCGAACGCCAAATATTTTTGGATAACAGCCTGTTGGTGAAAGACCTAGACTATCAGTTCCAACGCGCACTGGCAGCGGCTAAACGTGACGGAGCAGCCATTGTAATTGCACATCCGCATCCCGAAACCTTTGCATTTTTGAAAAGGCGTTTGCCCCTGTCTCAGGAGTTTGATCAGGTAGAATTTGTGTTCGTTTCCGAAGTGCTCAAGCCCCAAACAATCACCATCGTACAACGCTAATAGTAGGCCAGTAATCTGGGTGGGGGTGCTGAACACATCAGCGCCATACCCAACCCGGATGTCCGATATGCGCGCGACCCCCTCCCCAGCCACACTGGCCAAAAACACAGCGGACGGAAACCCGACGGCTGTGCTACGGGTGGTGTAGGTAGGGGTGACTCCGAGCGTTATTCTTGGCTCTAAACAGTCCCAGTGCTGTAGGTTTGGGGCAGATTGACACAAAACCCTTCTCGATAAAGGTTCATGTCATATCTAGCGCTATAAACATTTGCTTATTCAATTGATCCTAAATAGTCTGGCGGTATCAGAGACACGCAGAAAGCATTGTGCTTTGGCGATTACAGTGTATTGGAGAACAACATGCGATTTGGAGCTAGCCTCATTTTATTGTCTGCAGTGATTGTTTTAACGGGTTGCGCAACCTTGAACAAAAATGAATGTCAGTCTGCAGATTGGGAAATGATTGGGTTTGAAGATGGGCGTAACGGCTCACCGCCAGAGCGTATGCAACGCCATCGGGAAGCCTGTGCAAAGCATGGCATAACCCCAGATTTTTCAGAGTACCAACAGGGCTATGACAAGGGCATTGTGTCGTTCTGTACGCGCAGTGTGGGCTATGAAAAGGGCAAGGTGGGCTACCAATATCAGGGTGTTTGCCCAATAGCGTTAGAACCCAATTTCTTGTCTGGCTTTGTTCAAGGGCACGAAATCTACACCCTACGCCAAAAGATTGTCACCTTGGATAACCAAATCGGTCAGCGGCAAAAAGACAAAGTAACGCTGGATGCCGATATTCTTGCGGTAGAAACGGAACTTGCTGGAAACAATACGCCTGAGTTGCTGGTGCTTTGGAAAGACTTGCAAACGCGCTTGGCTGAGCTTGAGGCAGGTATCTTGCAGCTTCAACTGGACAGTGCTGAGGCAAAAGGCGCATTGACCCAACTTGAAAAGAAGTCGTTCTATTAAAACAACAATAGGCTTGGCGTATGCACTACCGGCTCTTTGATAGCCATTGTCATTTAAACGCAGCAGAATTTGACTCAGATCGTGAGCCATTACTGCAGAGCGCAATGTCGGTGGGTGTTTCGGCTTGGCTTGTGCCTGCAGTAACGGTTCCTGAATGGATACCCTTGTTAGAATTTTGCCAGACCCATGGGCAGATGTTTGCTGCCCTTGGCGTCCATCCTTGGTACGTAGACACCCTGCCGTTACAGGCATTGGATCAGTTGCCTGATATCGCCGCTACCTGGTCCGATCAGTTTATAGCGATAGGGGAGACAGGCTTAGACCGTTTAAAACCCCACTGGGAACGTCAGGTGCAGTTTTTTGAAGCGCAACTAGCAGTGGCGAGCACCTGCAAATTACCCGTGATTGTTCATAGCGTAAAAGCCCACCCAGAAGTGCTGGCCACGATAAAGCGCTTTCCCAGCACCACAGGGATTATTCATGGGTTTAGTGGCAGCTTGCAGGAAGCTCAGGCATTTTTTGCCCAGGGGTATCGCATTGGTGTGGGATCC
Organism: uncultured Pseudomonadales bacterium; assembly: GCA_963925745.1. Taxonomy (GTDB): domain Bacteria; phylum Pseudomonadota; class Gammaproteobacteria; order Pseudomonadales; family Natronospirillaceae; genus CAJXZL01. Next base: position 3,275 of record CAWUUZ010000079.1, on the reverse strand, counting down.
GTTATTACCTACGACAGGGCACAGAAAACCCGAAAAGCAGTCAGCCTTTTGCCGCTTGAAGCGCTGGTGATTGAAACAGATGCACCGGCAATGCCGCTTTCGGGGTATCAAGGACAGCGCAACCGCCCAGAGCAGCTGCATGTGATATTTGAACAGCTATGTCGCCTTCGGAATGAACCGCCTCAAAAAATTGCACAGCAATTATGGGAAAACACCCAAGCGGCTTTGGGAATTACTTTTTAGAGAAGAAACTGTTTTCGAAGTCTTGGGCCTTAACGGGTCTGCCAATGTGGTAGCCCTGTCCATAGGTGGCACCAAGACGCTGAAGTATGGTTTGTTCTATTTGCGTTTCAATACCCTCAGCAACAACCTCTTTGCCCATCTTTAAACCCAGGTCTGCAAGTGCTGCGACCAGGGTGAGGTTTTTGCTATTGCTTACAATATCAGATACGAAACTTCTGTCAATTTTTATGCCATCGACAGGGTACTGCTGCAAGTGGCTTAGTGACGAAAAGCCAGTTCCGAAATCGTCTAGCCATACAGCGTGGCCCTGTGCTCTAAATGATTCGAGTGCTTTAAAGACTTTTTCTTCATCACCGATAAAGGCTGTCTCGGTAATCTCAATATCAATTTGTCGGGGGTCTAACCCGTATTTATGCATCGTATCGCTAATAACACCGTAGTTCTCTTCTGAAATTAGCTGCAGCGGCGAGATGTTTATTGCGATTGAAAACTCAGGCGGTGCCACATGGGACCAAGCCAATCGCTGCTCACAGGCTTTATCGATGATCTGTGCACTCAGCGGCAATATGAGTTGGTGCTGCTCGGCCAATGGAATGAATTCATCTGGCGGAATAAACCCGAGTTCTGGGTGGATCCAACGTGCAAGCGCTTCAGCACCCGCAATCTCATTGGTCTTTAGATTAACGACAGGCTGATAGAAAACCTGAATGTCGTTATGCTCAATGCACAGTTCAAGCTCTTTAAGGATGAGCAGTTTGCGCTGTTCAGCGACGGCGAGCGACTCATTAAATAGCGCAAAGTTACCGGTTCCAGCGGACTTTGCCGCTAACTGCGTCAGCCCTATATTTTTCGCCAACTGGGGAAGATCCAGACCGTCATCGGGGTAAATCGTAGCACCCATAGACACGGTCAGTGGCATGGTGACACCGCCAATTAAGAAAGGCTCGGCCATATCATCTAAGATTTGCTGAGCAATGACAGCGGCTTCATCTCTACCGTAAACCATTGCCGCCATTAAGTACTCATCGCCGCTTGCGCGCCCAATGATGGGTTTAGGTCTGCGACGGTGACCCTTCATGGTGGCACTAATCCGTTCACCCACCCTGGCAATCAAATCATCGCCAATCTGATGGCCCAGCATTTGATTAATCGATTTCATACCGTCGATATTGATGGAATATACAGCGAACTTTTCATCCTTTGCTTTAGCGTCTTCTATCCACTCTTGAATTAACACCAAGATAGAGGTGCGGTTTGGCAAACCCGTTAGGGCATCATGATAGGCAATATATTCGATTTCCTTTGCCCGTGCATCAAGCGACTGGTACATGCCGTGCAGACTTTTTGCCAGGGATGCAATCTCATCACCCCTGTCTAATAGTTTACTGGGGTCTTCTTTAAGCGCGTCTGGGTTTTTGGCAAATTCCGACAATATCAGGATGGGTTCAATAACGGTTTTACGCAAAACACGGTGTTGAATGTAAGTGGAAAGGGGTAAATAAATACCGAAGACGATGATCAAAAGAATCGCAACAAATAACCAAACAATTTGGTTGAATTCGATACGCACCGCATCGACCATCAGTGCGATGTCCTGCTCCAAATTTATCGCGCTGCTTACCAGTTTCAACCCTCCCAAAATGTCACCCTGGTACATAACAGGGACAAAGACGGTGGTTAAAGAACTGTTTTGGTTATATTGGGTCAGCCCAAGTTTGGTTTTATCGAGCGTTATTAGGCCCACTTCAATGAGGGGTAACAGGAACTCTGGGCGCACACCAGTGTCTTCATGGATAACTTGGTCAAAGTCAAAAATGGCAATTGAAACAATTTCAGGCATAGACATCGCGGTATCGAGCGTATCGTTTATTTTATGGTAATCGAAGTAGTAGAACGGTTCACCGACCAAAACCGAAAATTGTCCAGCCAGTTTAAGCGTCGTGGCTAAGCCTTCAGAAGAGGCTTCTTGTGCAATGGATTGGCTTAATTGGCTAATGGCAGCATTTGCACCAGCCCGTAAGACTAAGGACAGTGCAATGACGACCACAATGGTAAGGCCAACGACTGTGCCAGAAAGGACAAGCCGCAAACGTGATTGCAATTTCATGATGTCCCTCCAAACTGATTGTTTACCAAAAAAGATTTCAAAATTAACATACTCAGGATAGCAGTGCTATAACATGACACTGTTAATAACAGCGTTGGTCAGCCTGTACCATGTGTTACTGATGCCAATTCTTCTCGAAGTTGCAGAATGTGATCCGACCAAAACCGTGGGCTATCAAACCACGGAAAGGCAGCTGGAAATGCGGGGTCTTCCCACCTTTGAGACAGCCACGCCGCATAGTGCAGAATTCTCAGTGCGCGGCAACAGGCGATGAGCTGCAATTCTGCAGAATCAAAGTCCGAAAAATGTTGATAGCCCCTCATGATGTGGCGCATCTGCGCTGCTTCTTGATGGGAATCGCCAGATAACAGCATCCAAATGTCTTGAATTTTGGGTCCCATGACACAGTCGTCAAAATCGACCAACCAAGGCTGCTGGTCACGGTAGAGAATGTTGCCAGGATGAAAATCGCCATGTATGCGCTGGTTTTTCGGATTGACTTGGTTCCATACACGGTCAACCGCTTCTAAAAGATGGCCTGATGTTGTTATGTAGGACTGTTCGAGTTCAAAGGGTAAAAAACCTGAATCGATAACCGTTTGCCGCGCTGTCCAACCATGGTTCTCGGGTGAGAGTGTGATGCGGTGTTCAAAGGGTTGTCGGCTTGCATAGGCATGTACCCGACCTAGCAATCGTCCAACCTGTTCAAGGTGATTGTCGTTATCGCGTTCCAGTGGATGCCCAGACTTCTTGGGGAAAACAGCCATCATGTAGCCTTCATAGAGCCACAATGTCTTTCCATCGGCATCCTGCCAGGGTGCAACCACCGGTATGTCTTCTTCTTCTAATTCTTGTAGGAAGGCATGTTCTTCGAGTATCTGTTGCTCTGACCAGCGGTTGGGTCGATAAAATTTAACGACAACGC
>CAWUUZ010000078.1:0-2875 GCA_963925745.1 uncultured Pseudomonadales bacterium | reverse complement strand
TCTAAAAAACCCAACAACAATTCAGCGCGGTATCGATAGTGATTGCTCCACTGCATTAATATCTAACCCGAAAGCCAAGGTGAACGCCACGGTCAACTGTTTGACGACCACCGGCTTTTAGGCCGCCTGATGCATCATTGTATCCCAAAAAGACACGCGCCTGTGGCATGACTTTATAGTTAACGCGAAAGACCATTTCTTGGAAAGAATCGGCACCGTTGAAGGAAAGAATACTGGGCGACATGTAGAAGCTGCCTTCAATACCCACACCATTCAGGCTAACCGGCGCATAACGCGCAAAACCACCCACTGCTGCAGAAAAATAGGTGTCACCTGCATTCCACAGGAAGCCCTTTACGCCAAGACCACCGTTCCACTCTACATTTCCAGAGGTGGTATCAACACCATTCATGCCTACTGAAACAAGGCTTTTACCATTTTGGGTGAACAGGCCTCCCACGGTAAAGAACGCACCTGAGCCGACGAGGGTAGCCTCGTGTTCAATCCGCACCATGTCGCTTTTGAGTGACAAATCGAGTGCGCCACCAGCAACTGCTGTGCCTGCTGCGAGCGTAAAGCCAAGTGCCAATACGGTGTTTCTCAGAGTTATTATTTTCATGTTACCGCCTTCAAATGGAAAGATTTGTGACACCTGGTCGCTAAAAAAAATGCCCAATTACCGCACTGTTTCCATAGCAACCACCCGCCAGTCATGTGGCAATATTTAAACAAATAAAAGGGCCGACATGCGACCCTTTTTTTATCTGTTTCAAAACCGCTTATTGCTTGGCGACTTCGACCATCAGCTTGTTGATGCGACGCACGTAGCCAGAAGGGTCTTTTAGCTGACGTCCCTCTGCAACACGCGCCTGCTCATAGACCAACCAGGTGAGGTCTTCAAACAGTGCTTCATCCGCTTCGCGGTTTAAACGTTCAATAACAGGATGCTCTGGGTTCAACTCCAGGAACGGCTTGTTATCGGGTACGGCTTGACCGACCGACTCCATGATTTTGCGCATTTGCGCACCCATGTCGTCTTCACCAACAACCAAACAGGCTGGTGAATCTGTGAGACGGTTGGTAACACGTACTGCCTGCACCTCACCCTTTAACAGGGCACCAATGCGCTCCAACAAGGGCTTCAGCTCTGTCTCGGCAGTTTCAACGGCTTTTTTGTCATCTTCTGAATCAATGCTACCCAAATCGAGTGAACCACGGGCAACATCCTGCAAGGTCTTGTCGTTAAACTTGCTCAGATGCCCAACCATCCACTCGTCAACACGGTCAGTCAGCAACAGCACTTCGATGCCTTTCTTACGGAAGATTTCAAGGTGTGGGCTGGCCTTGGCTGCATCAAGATTGTCAGCGCAGAGGTAATAGATCTTGTCCTGTTCTGGTTTTGCACGCTCAACATAGGCAGCCAGAGAAACCGACTGTTTGGCATCTTCAGATGTCGTTGAGTTGAAACGGAACAGACCTGCGATCTTTTCTTTGTTTGCGAAGTCTTCAGAAGGGCCTTCTTTAAGGACCTGTCCAAATTCATCCCAAAATATTTGATAGGCATCAGCATCTTTCTTTGCCAGCTTTCCAAGCATATCAAGCACACGCTTGGTCAAGGCCGTTTTCATAGACTCGACTGCCTGGTCTTTTTGCAGAATCTCGCGCGATACGTTTAGAGACAGGTCATTGGAATCAACCACACCCTTAATAAAACGCAGGTACAGCGGCATAAACTGCTCAGCGTCATCCATAATGAATACACGTTGCACATAGAGCTTCAAGCCACGGGCCGTATCACGGTTCCACAGGTCAAAGGGTGCCTTGGCTGGGACATACAACAAAGAGGTATAGTCGAGTTTGCCCTCAACCTTGTTGTGACTCCAGGTCACGGCATCCGCAAAATCATGTGAAATGTGACGGTAAAATTCTTGGTATTCCTCGTCGTTTAGCTCCGTGCGGGGACGTGTCCACATGGCCGTTGCCGAGTTGGTGTTTTCCCACTCAGGAACCTCTGTTTCTGCTGGCTTATCTTCAGCATCATCTTCAACACCAGCGACATCCTTGAGCATCTGTACGGGTACACTGATGTGGTCTGAGTATTTGCGTACAAGCGAGCGCAAACGGTAACCATCGGCATATTCAAGGGCTTCAGACTTCAGGTGCAATACAATGGTGGTTCCACGGTCGTCTTTTTCGATAGTCTCGATAGAAAACTCACCATCACCCTTTGAATCCCAATGCACGCCTTCTGCCTTATCAGTGCCAGCGCGGCGGGTCATGACTTCTACACGGTCAGCAACGATAAAGGCTGAGTAAAAACCAACACCAAATTGACCAATGAGGTGGGCATCTTTTTTCTGGTCGCCAGACATCTTGCTTAGAAATTCTGCAGTACCCGATCGCGCAATGGTACCCAGGTTGCTGATGACATCATCGCGGCCCATACCAATACCAGAGTCGGCAATGGTGACCGTTTTGGCGTCCTTGTCGAACGTAATGCGAACCTGCATGTCTGCAGAACCTTCAAGCAAGGCTTCATTGTTCAAAGATTCAAAACGCAACTTATCAACCGCGTCAGAGGCGTTTGATATCAATTCACGTAAGAAAATTTCCTTATGTGAATACAGGGAGTGAATCATCAGATTCAACAGTTGTTTCACTTCCGTTTGAAAACTAAGAGTTTCCTTATTTTCTGCAACAGGCATATGCTAGGCTCCAATCAATAATAAAAATAACTTCCCACCCTTAATATGGGTCTTGGGGCCGTTTTCAAGTCGAGCACCGATAGAAAACACATAAAGAGCGAATCCCGTCAATTGGAGTGAATTAAATGACGACCCAAAAGATTGATGCGGCTGAAATGCCCCCTCAGAAA
>CAWUUZ010000077.1:0-4519 GCA_963925745.1 uncultured Pseudomonadales bacterium | reverse complement strand
AAAAGGCGCTGATATGGTATTTATTACCGCAGGTATGGGCGGTGGTACTGGTACTGGAGCGGCACCCGTGGTTGCAGAGGTTGCCAAAGAGCTCGGCATCTTAACGGTAGCCGTAGTGACAAAGCCATTTGCAATGGAAGGCAGCCGCCGTATGTTGGTTGCTGAAGCAGGCCTTGAAGAAATGGCCCGCCATGTGGATTCTTTGATCACCATTCCTAACCAAAAGCTGTTGCAGGTACTGGGTAGCAAGGTGACTTTGCTGGACGCCTTTGCTGAAGCCAACAACGTCTTGCTGAATGCGGTGCAGGGTATTGCAGAACTCATAACCCGCGAAGGTATGATCAACGTCGACTTTGCTGACGTTAAAACCGTTATGTCTGAAATGGGCATGGCTATGATGGGAACCGGCAATGCAACTGGCGAAGGTCGTGCTGTTAAAGCGGCTGAAGCGGCTGTGTGCAGTCCCCTACTGGAAGATGTTGATTTGTCAGGCGCACGCGGTATTTTGATCAACGTTACCAGTGGTGCTGACCTAACTCTGGAAGAGTATGAGCAGATCGGTGCAACCGTTCGCGCCTATGCCTCAGAAGATGCCACGATCATCATTGGTACGGTTATCGACTTTGATATCGTAGATGAGATCCGCGTCACAGTTGTAGCGACAGGCTTGAACCGTCCTGCGGCGACACCCAGGGTTGCGGTAGACAATACCCGTCAACAAGAAAGGACAGATCCTGATGGAAAACGTGCAGAGCGTGCACAGCAGCGTCGTGTCGTTGGCAGTGATACCACAGCAAGCATGGGTGATCCAAGGGATTTAGACTATTTGGACATCCCTGCATTCTTGCGAAAACAGGCTGATTGATATAGTTTGAAAAATGGGCTTTAATCTGATAGGAAAATTTTGGTATAATATGCGGTTACTTTAACGCGATTTTACTTGGTTTAAATATAATGATGAAACAACGGACACTCAAAAATATCATCCGGGCAACCGGGGTTGGCCTTCACTCAGGTGAAAAGGTTTACCTCACGCTAAAACCTGCTCCAGCGGATACGGGTATTGTGTTCTGTCGAACCGATCTTGACCCTGTGGTGGAAATACCGGCACAAGCGACCAATGTGGGAGATACCACATTGTCGACAACCCTGAAATCGGGTGGTGCGAGCGTGGATACCGTTGAACATCTACTATCAGCCATGGCCGGCTTGGGTATTGATAATGCCTATGTCGAGGTCAGCGCGTCAGAAGTCCCCATAATGGATGGCAGCGCTGGTCCCTTTGTATTCTTACTACAGTCTGCAGGTTTGGCTGAGCAAGATGCGCCTAAAAAGTTTATACGGATAACCAAGCCTGTTGAGGTTCGCGACGGCGACAAAATCGCACGTTTTGAGCCTCACAACGGCTTTAAGGTCACCTTCTCAATCGACTTTGACCACCCTGTATTTAGAGACCGCAATCAGACACATACCCTGGATTTCTCAACAACAGCTTTTGTGAAGGAAATCAGCCGGGCCCGTACTTTTGGATTCATGCGTGACTTTGAATACCTGCGCGCCAATAACTTGGCACTGGGCGCTGGCTTTAACAATGCCATTGCCGTTGATGATTTCAAAATTTTGAATGAAGACGGATTGCGTTACGAAGATGAATTTGTAAAACACAAGATTCTGGATGCCGTTGGTGATTTGTATTTGCTCGGCAACAGCCTGATTGGTCACTTTATCGGTCACAAATCAGGGCACGGCCTCAACAACCTCTTATTGCGTGAATTACTGAGACGTGAAGACGCTTGGGAATTTGATACCTTTGAGAATATCGATACCGCTCCTATTGCCTACAGTCAGGTTTTGGCTACTGAGTACTAGCTGATACCCCACATAGGAAGCGCTGCAATATGAACCTAATCATCGTGAGTAATAAGCATGGGCAAACCAGGACGATATCGTCTTGGTGGCCAATGCTGCTTTTGGTGGTGGGTATTGGGTTTATGGTTGCAGCGGGCTATGCAGGCTATTCTTGGCGCGAACGCATTGATAAACCCGTTTTTGATGACCAGGCTGCAGCGGCATGGCGAGAAACACTGCTCTCGCAACAGGCTGAAGTCGGTGGCGTGCGCGATGCAACACTTGAGCAGTTGCAGGCATTGACCGTGCGCATTGGCGAGTTGCAAGCCCGTTTGACACGGGTGGATGCCTTAGGCGAGCGTCTCGTTGAGGTAGCACAGTTAGAAGATGGTGAGTTTGACTTTAGCATGGTGCCCGCATTGGGTGGCCCCGGTGCTGAAGTGGGTGACGAAGCGCGTTTTAACGCACCTGATTTCCTATCAGTCGTAAACGCACTCAGTGACCGTATTGAAAGCAGAGAGCAGCAACTGCTCCTGTTAGAAAGTCTGATTGCATCGCAAAACATCCTGGTTGAAACCTATATTGCCGGCCGACCAATTCTACGCGGTTGGATGTCGAGTCGTTATGGCTATCGCACAGACCCCTTTAATGGCAAGCGTGCTTGGCATGAGGGTGTTGATTTTGCCGGTAAGGAAGGATCAGACATTGTGGCAGTTGCCGCCGGTGTGGTGACCTTTTCAGGTGAGAAATCCGGGTATGGTCTGATGGTAGACATCAACCATGGCAATGGCTATGTCACGCGCTATGCCCATGCAAAGGCATTGAATGTGGCGGTTGGAGAAGTCATTAAAAAAGGCCAAGCAATCGCAGAAATGGGTTCTACAGGGCGATCTACTGGCCCCCATGTACACTTCGAAATTATCCTAGATGGACGCCCACAGGATCCTGCCAAATTCGTAAATCGAACCGCTTCGCGATAACCCTGCATAATCTGTTGTGTTTTGTGACTTTAGCCCCATATCTGTCAAGACAATATGACTCAGTGGCGGTATAGTATCCCCATTAAATTAATCTGAACCAGACTCATCCTCTGATTGGTATTTTCAGAGCGCCTTGATGTTGTTTTTTACTAGGCGGTTGTATCGGTTCTTCCATAACTTTCGAGTGGCCACATGTTTACAAAAATGATCACCAAAATCGTTGGAAGTAAAAACGATCGTGAAGTGAAGCGGTTGTTAAAAACAGTTTCAAAAATCAATCTGCTAGAACCTGAATTTGAGTTGTTGTCAGATGAAGCCTTGATGGCGAAAACCGTTGCGTTTCGAGAGCGCTTGGAGCAAGGCGCTTCTGTCGACAGCCTGATATCCGAAGCATTCGCAGCGGTTCGCGAGGCCAGTAGAAGGGCACTTGGATTGCGCCATTTTGACGTGCAGATGGTCGGTGGCATGGTATTGCATGGCGGTAATATTGCCGAGATGCGTACCGGTGAGGGTAAAACCCTGGTTGCAACACTGCCTGTTTACTTGAATGCACTGTCCGGAAAGGGCGTTCACGTTGTTACCGTAAACGACTATTTGGCACAGCGTGATGCGAACTGGATGCGTCCTCTTTACACAGCACTGGGCATGTCGGTCGGTGTCGTGGTGTCACAGCAGCCGCAAGAAGACAAGTTGGCTGCGTACCGTTCTGACATCACCTATGGCACAAACAACGAATTTGGTTTTGACTATCTACGCGACAACATGGCCTTCCGAATGGAAGACAAGGCGCAACGTGGCCACCATTTTGCCGTGGTCGACGAAGTTGACTCGATCCTAATTGACGAAGCCCGAACACCCTTAATTATTTCTGGTCCTGCAGAAGACAGTTCAGAGCGCTATATCCGCATCAATGAATTGGTTCCCCGCCTTACGGCTGGTAAGTCAGGAGATGAAGGTGAAGAAGCCGTTGCTGGCGACTACATCATCGACGAGAAGAACCGCTCCTTGGAAATGACCGAGCAGGGCCACGAGAAAGTCGAAGCCCTCCTCATTGAAAGTGGTCTGTTAGAGGAAGGCGATAACCTCTATTCTCCGAACAATTTGGGCCTGTTACACCATGTGCATTCGGCGATTAAAGCCCATGCCATGTTTGCCCGAAACGTCGAATATATTGTTGAAGATGACGAAGTCATCATCGTTGACGAACACACTGGCCGTAAAATGCCAGGTCGCCGTTGGAGCGAAGGTATTCACCAGGCAGTCGAAGCCAAAGAAGGTCTGACCATCCAGCGTGAAAACCAGACCCTGGCATCAACGACCTTCCAGAATTACTTCCGACTCTACGACAAGCTATCCGGTATGACGGGTACGGCAGATACGGAAGCCTTTGAATTTCGTCAGATCTATACGCTGGATGTTGTGGTCATGCCGACCAACGTTGAGGTGCAGCGTAAAGACCACAATGACTTGGTATACCTGTCTGAAACTGAAAAATTCAATGCCATTGTAGAAGACATCCGACACTGTGTTACAGCGAAACGGCCAGTCTTGGTCGGTACGGCTTCGGTCGAAGCGTCTGAGCGCGTGTCTGAGGCTTTGCACAAGGTTGGCATCGAACACAATGTATTGAACGCCAAAAACCACGCCAATGAAGCAGGCATTATTGCCAATGCAGGTTCTGCCAGTGCAGT
>CAWUUZ010000076.1:0-7256 GCA_963925745.1 uncultured Pseudomonadales bacterium | reverse complement strand
CCACCCAGAGCGTGGCAAAGCGCTCTGACGTGGCAATTCAACCAGACTCGGCTATACCTAGCATAGACCCTGTTGTGGCGTTTGGGGATTACGGCTAAAATTGCCGCGCTGTCATTGTTACTGGAGTTCAGATGTTATCGTTACCCTTCAACCTACCTGCGCCATCGGCCTTACATGTCCAACGAGTCGCCTTGGGTATGGTCAAATTTGCACGATTTGCGCCTAGGGTGTTGCGCCATCAGGCGGCACAGCGGGTACTCAACCATGTCTTTCAAGAAGCCATCGTCGATGGTGATCTGGATTTTCTGCTGGGGAAGGTACTCTGTATGGATATTACGGATGCCGCTTTTTCAATGGCAATAACGGCCTCACCAAAGGGCGACTCTCTGATGATTGAATGTCTCGACACCCTGGAATTTGATGCGGTGATACGGGGTAAGTTAGCGGGTTTTGTGCAGCTTAGTGCCAAGACCGTTGATGCCGACACCCTGTTTTTTCAACGCAAGTTGGTTATGGAAGGTGATACAGCGGTGGCCTTGGAGTTTAAGAATCTCACCGATGGTTATGATCTTGAACAACTGCCTAGGAGACTGCAAGACAGTTTGCGTTGGCTAGCCACCCAGCATCAGGCGGCCTAAACCTTTTCGACCAACAAACCAGCCCGCTGACCAGCCGCGACTTGGGTATTTGGGAATACCAAATACTGGGGTTGCTCTGACACCACATACCGTTGATCGCCCTGCGCCCAAACCCAATCACCCGGTTCATAACAGGTAAAGTTAAACCCAGTCTCAGGTAGGTTGAGTTTAAAATCGGCACCCGGGTGCAGAATTTCATTGGCCACCCGAAAATGCTCTACGGCTGACGCCTTGCCAGAGACCGCTTCACCGGTCACCAAGGCTTCTAATGTCGCAGCAACATCCGCATAACGGGCCAAATCATTGTGCCCAAAGGCTGCAACCTGCCCCAATTCAACCGTAAAACTCTGGGCGCCCCAGTGCAATCCGGAATGGGATGAAAAGGTGCTGCCCGCATTTTCCATAACCAACAGGGTATTCACCCCACAGGATGCCAATACGGCAGTGCCGATGTCATCAAGCTGGCGTTTTTCTGAAAAGGGATAGATGGCAAAGCGTTCGCGGTGTGATCCCCGAATCGCGGTGTGCAAGTCAAGGTGCAGGGCATAGGGACTAACCTGAGCAGCAAAAAAGCTGTCAATGGCCGTCTCAAGGCGTCTGGCTCGGTTCAGCTCATAACCCTGGGCAAGGCCTGGTTCTGCATGTTTACCGTTAAACAACCGGTTGAGGTTATGGACCAAAAAACGCGTACCAGCCACCATCGACTCGGCGTTTCCCAGCATAAATAGAATGCGATTTGCGACCGTGAGTTCTTCGTTAACAATACGGGTAACCAGTGCATTGACCAGCTCAATGGGTGCTGTTTCATTACCATGAATGCCTGCGCTGATGACCACGTCCATCTCTGCACCCGTTCGGGGGCACACCTCAAGAATACCAGTGTCATGTACAGTGACGACAATATCGTCAAACCGGTATTCGGCGGCGGCTAACGGTTTTTCTGACAAGAACTGTTGTAGAAAATCTTCGCCATGGGGAAATGGATTCAAGTGTTATACCCGCTCGTCGTGGTAACAAAAAGTACAGCGCTCACCCTATCGTTCAGCCAAATGCGCCAAGAGATTTTTTTCTAACTGTTTAAAAACATACAAAATTGAAAACGTTAGGCAGAGGTATACCAGACCCACAAAAATAAAGGCGGGGAATGGTGCATAGTGCTGTGAGTAAATATCCTTTGCTGCGCCGGTTAAATCGACGATGGTCACCGTCGATGCAATGGCACTGGAGTGCAGCATAAAGATAACTTCATTGGAATAGGCAGGTAACGCACGTCGAAATGCGCTGGGTAATACGATCCTGCGCATCGTTTTGGCAAAGTTCATGCCATAGGCTCGGGCTGCTTCGATCTCACCCAGGGGGGTTGCCACGATAGCGCCACGCAAAATCTCGGTGGTATAGGCGGCTGTGTTCAGCACAAAGGCCAGCAGGGCGGGATACAGCGGATCCTTCATGATGAACCAAAAGATGGAGTCCTGAATACCCGGAATAAAGGTCACGCCATAATAAATCAAATACAGCTGGATCAAGAGCGGGGTGCCACGAAACACATAGGTATAGACCCAAATTGGTCGGCTCACCCAAGGGTTTTTGGAGGTACGCAAGATGGCCAGAGGCAAGGCCAAAACAAGGCCAATCAGCAGGGAAATAAACACCAACTGCACTGTGACCCTAAAACCATCCCAATAGTGCAACAGGGTGGCTGTGGTAAAAATCTGATTCGAATCTAATAGTTGAACCAACCAATCCATCGTCTTATCCCCTTACGACGCCAACACTGTATTTTTTCTCAACCGCTTTAAATCCAACCTCTGACACAATGGTGATCAGGAGGTATATAGCGGCAACGGGAACAAAAAAGACAAAGGGTTCATGGGTGGAAGCGGAGGCTTCCTTTGCCAAACGCGTCATATCGGTCAGACCAATCAAGGAGACCAACGCGGTGGTTTTTAACAGCACCAGCCAGTTGTTACTCAAACCGGGTAGTGCGTGACGCATCATCTGTGGAAACATAATACGGCGAAAGACCTTTCCTTTATTCATGCCATAGGCGATACCAGCTTCTATCTGCCCCTTATCCACGGCGAGAAAAGCGCCCCGAAAGGTTTCTGACATATAGGCACCAAAAATAAAGCCAATGGTTAAAACACCGGCGACAAATTCGTCAATGTTGATAAAAAAATCATAGTCAAAGCGCTCATAAATCCAATCTGACAGTGTGTTCATGCCAATTTGCAGCCCATAGAAGATCAACAGCATCAACACCAAATCGGGTACGCCACGAATCACTGTGGTATAGACAGTTGCTATAAACCGCAAGGGTGCATAGGGACTTAGCTTGGCTACTGCGCCCAAAAGACCGAGCACCAACGCCACTAACAAGGACAGGAAAGCTACTTCAATGGTCAGGACAGCACCCATAAAAATCGCGGGGCCATAACCGTGTAAATCTAACATACTCGGCACTCCTGATTGAGCCAAAAAAGTAAGGGAAGGGAATGCAGGCCACAGTGTGGCCTGCCAGATACGCGGTAATTAACCGGTATTACATTTTGATATCGTAGCTGAAGTATTTCACACGGATCGCATCAAATACGCCGTTAGACTTCACAGTACGCAGTGCTTTGTTCATCATGTCAGCAAGATCTGTATCACGCTTGCGCAATGCTGCTGCTGCACCATCACCCAATACGAATGATCCCAACAGACCGAAATCGCCACCACGTGTATCGCCAGCCAACAGGTCTTCACCTACAGGAACGTCGATCAATACGAGGTCAAGACGACCAGCAAACAGGTCGATAACAATCTCGTCTGCCGCTGTGTAACGAACGATGGTTGCTTTGCCTGCCAACTTATCAGACGCATAGCTGTCTTGGATTGTTCCACGCTGAACACCTACACGCGCACCAGCCAGGGTAGCCAAGTCAGTAGCGTTGTAGCTTGAACTCTTCTTAGCAAACCAACCTGATGGGGTGGTGTAGTAAGGCTCAGTGAACAATACCTGCTCAGCACGCTCTGGGTTGATAGACATAGAGGAGAAGATGGCGTCATATTTACGCGCCAAAAGGCCAGGGATAATACCGTCCCAATCCTGAACAACCCACTCACAGGTTACGCCCATTTCTTTACAAACGGCTTCGCCCAATTCAACTTCAAAACCTACCAGCTTACCGTTTGCATCCTTAGACTCAAACGGCGGGTAAGTCGCGTCAACACCAAGACGTACCACTGACCAATCTGCTGCCTGTACTGACATCGTTGTGATTGCCAGAACACCAGCCAAAGCAATTAATATCTTTTTCATTTTTTCACTCCAATCGATAATTTATAGTTATTTTTAGCAACTTGCCCGCATCCAGGCGCTACACCAGAACACGTAGAGAACAGCCGGCTAGTATTTAGGGGCCAAGAACTGTTTCATTCTTTCAGAATCAGGATTCCCAAAAACCTTGGCGGGATCTCCCTGTTCTTCAATCTTTCCTTCATGCAAAAACAACACATGGTTTGATACATCACGGGCAAAGGACATCTCGTGTGTTACCACAATCATGGTGCGGCCTTCTTCAGCCAGATTTCGCATCACTTTTAACACTTCACCAACCAGCTCCGGGTCTAATGCAGAGGTCGGCTCGTCAAACAGCATGACATCAGGTTCCATTGCCAACGCACGGGCTATTGCCGCACGCTGTTGTTGGCCACCCGACATGTGTGACGGATAATAATCTTTTCTGTCATAGAGTCCAACCCGCTCCAACAGGCTTTTGGCGCGTTCAGTCGCTTCAGCACGGCTGAGACCCAACACCTGAATCGGCGCTTCAATGACATTTTCGAGTACGGTCATGTGCGACCAGAGGTTGAAGCTTTGAAAAACCATCGACAGTTTAGACCGCATACGCTCGACCTGACCATGATCGACCGGCACGCGCTTTCCCTGCCGATTGATTTTGAACTGCATGTTTTCACCGTGAACCTGAATGTCACCCTTGGTAGGGATTTCTAGCAGGTTAATGCACCGTAAAAACGTACTCTTACCAGATCCTGATGATCCGATCATTGAAATAACATCACCCTTATGGGCTTCAAGTGACAAACCTTTTAGCACTTCATGCTCGCCAAAGGTTTTATGAATATCTGTTACAACTAACTGGGGCTGATCACTCGCCATGAATTATGACTCCTAATACCCGCCTGCTGACCGTCTTGTCTGGCGGGGTATCGTCTTGGCAATCGCATCTGGGATGCGGTCAATTTTATGCACTGGTTACCTGCGTCTCATGTCTGACTAAACCAATGCGATACGATGATATGGCTTTAACGATGGGAAAACCTTTATATCTTTATTAGTGGTTTTCGCTACCTACTGCAGTATGGCAACGTTGTGAGCGAGATTCTACCACATTGAAGTCCACAGATTATAGTTTTGAGACACCCTGTTTTAAAATCTAAACCCCCTTATATAGCGCAATTGCCGCTCGATATTCGATAGATTCCGCTATCTTATGCGAACTACTGCCCATACCAGAGCAGAAATGCCGATAATATTGACCTGTATCTTGGTAAGAATTTGCCCTAAAACGCGCAAAGGTCTAGTATCAAAAGCCTAGGATTATGGTGAACAAAGAAAAATAAAGATCACTGAGTCTCAGGACATATAAAATCAAATATCTGGTTTCACAGACCTCCCATCCTTGTTGGAATGGGCTATTTGGTTTTACAGTTTACTTGCCTCAGGCAAGCACTAAGGAGAGAAAATAATATGAACAAAACACTCAAACTCTTTGTGGGCGCAGCATTGGCAACAGCCATCTCTGCAACCGCTGGGGCAAAAACGTTGGTCTACTGTTCAGAAGGTAGTCCTGAAGGCTTTAACCCTGCTTTTTATACGTCTGGTACTACCTTTGACGCTACATCACGTCAGATCTTTAACCGATTGGTAGAATTCAAGCCTGGTACCACTCAGCTTGCTCCTGCCCTCGCGGAAAGCTGGACGGTATCTGATGATGGCCTGACCTATACATTTAAGCTACGTAAAGGCGTGTCATTTCACTCTAGCAGTGCGTTCTCTCCTAGCAGAGACTTCAATGCAGATGACGTGCTTTTTTCCTTTGATCGTCAGCGTTTAGCCAGCCATCCGTACAACAAGGTATCTAGCGGTTCTTATGAGTACTGGGACGGTATGGGCATGAGCGACTCTGTTAAGTCTGTTACCAAAATAGACAACAACACAGTGCGCATCGTTTTGTCTGCACCTAACGCGCCCTTCCTAGCCAACCTAGGTATGGACTTCGCCTCTATCTTTTCTGCTGAATACGCTGACAAGATGATGGCTGCGGGCACGCCTGAAAAAGTGGACACCTTGCCCATTGGTACAGGTCCATTTAGCTTTGTTGACTACCAGAAAGACAGTCAGATTCGTTATGCTGCCTTTGACAAGTACTGGGCTGGCCGTGCCAAGCTAGACCGTTTGGTCTTTAGCATCACACCAGATGCCTCTGTACGTTATGCCAAGATGAAAGCAGGCGAATGTCATGTTATGCCTTATCCAAACCCAGCTGACCTAGCTGCGATGGGCAAGGACAAAGACATCAACCTGATGACCCAAGAAGGTCTAAACGTTGGCTATCTGGCCTTTAACGTTGAGAAAGCACCTTTTGACAACAAGTTGGTTCGTCAAGCATTAAGCTATGCAATCGACAAGCAAGCGATCCTAGATGCTGTATTCCAAGGCTCTGGTTCTATTGCAAAGAACCCCATTCCACCCACAATCTGGTCTTATAACGATGACATCGTAGACTATGGTTACAACCCAGCTAAGGCCAAAGAATTGTTGGCTAAAGCAGGATTGGCGAATGGTTTTAGCACCAACGTTTGGGCTATGCCCGTTCAGCGTCCATACAACCCCAATGCAAAACGTATGGCTGAGCTGATTCAGGCTGACTGGGCTGCGGTAGGTGTTACTGCTGAAGTCGTGTCTTACGAGTGGGGCGAGTATCTTGCACGGTCTAAGGACGGTGAGCACGATACAGTTCTGCTAGGTTGGACAGGCGACAATGGTGATCCAGACAACTTCCTCTATGTCTTGTTGTCTTGTGATGCAGTGGGCGGCAGTAACCGTGCCCGTTTCTGTAACGCTGACTTCGATTCATTGCTGAAGTCTGCACAGAAAACCTCTGATGTGGCCGAGCGTACACGTTTGTATGAGAAGGCACAGGTTGTATTCAAAGAAGAGGCGCCTTGGGTAACCATTGCACACTCTATTGTTTACCAGCCATTGAGCACGAATGTTGTTGGTTACACAATCGACCCATTCGGTGGTCACGCTTTCTACGGTGTCGACCTGAAATAAGACCTCTTTATGACGGCCCTTGAGGCCGTCATTTTGAACTTATCAGCAATACCTCAGGGCGACGTATGTCGCCCTGCTCTTCACATAACGGACCCTTCATGATTTCATTTATTCTGAGACGCCTTGGCATGGTTATCCCCACTTTTATTGGGATCACGCTGCTAACCTTTTCCTTGATTCACATGATCCCCGGTGACCCCATTACGGTCATGGCTGGCGAACGTGGTGTCAGCGTCGAACGACGTGCCGAACTGGAAGCCCAGTTGGGTTTA
>CAWUUZ010000075.1:0-3971 GCA_963925745.1 uncultured Pseudomonadales bacterium | reverse complement strand
GATGTAAATGCATGATTAATGATTTAAGAAAAGAAACCGAAGAAGACATGAAAAAAGCGCTGGTCGCCCTAGATCACGCCTTTAACAAAATTAGAACAGGTCGGGCTTCCCCGAGTCTGTTGGATACCATATCGGTCGATTATTACGGATGGCTGGTTCCCATCGCACAGGTAGCTAACATCTCTGTTGAAGATGGCCGTACCCTCGCAATCAGCCCTTGGGAAAAGAACATGGTTCCCGTTGTGGAGAAAGCCATTCTAAAATCAGACCTAGGTTTGAATCCATCGACCTCAGGTGATTTGATTCGTCTTGCTATGCCTGCACTGACCGAAGAGACGCGTCGTGACTTGGCGAAGTCGGCCAAGGCAGAAGCTGAGAAAGCCCGGATCTCGATGCGTAACCACCGCCGTGATGCCAATAGCACGATCAAAGAGTTTGTGAAGGAAAAAGACATCAGTGAAGATGATGCGAGACATGGGGAAGACCTCATTCAAAAACTCACAGACAGCTATATCGCGCACATTGATAAGGCTTTGGCTGAAAAAGAAGCTGATTTGTTGCACGTTTAACATCTTTTGATAGGCTGTATGGAGGGCTCATCATCTGGTGGGCCTTCATTATTTAACAGGAAGTATTTATGACAACAGACCAGTCTCTCCCAAGACACGTTGCCATCATCATGGACGGTAACAACCGCTGGGCCAAGCGTAATTCTCTGTCGGGTATTTCAGGCCACAAAGCAGGTAAAGAGGCTGTCCGTAAGGTCGTTGAAGGTTGTGTCAGAAAAGGCGTTGAGGTTTTGACGCTGTTTGCCTTTAGTAGCGAGAATTGGCGTCGACCCAAGGATGAAGTGTCTGCGTTAATGGAGCTGTTTCTATTTGCCCTTAAAAGCGAAGTCAAAAAATTACACAAGAATAATGTGCGGCTCAAGATCATTGGAGACGTGACGGCGTTTAACGGTAAGATCCAAAAGTACATCCAAGAATCAGAACAGCTGACTGCTAACAATACCGGCTTAACCCTGGTAATTGCAGCCAATTACGGTGGCCAGTGGGACATTGTGCAGGCGGTTAAGTCCCTTGCTGGCAGTGTCAAAAGTGGCGAATTAGAGCCAGAAGACCTATCAGACACAGCGATTGCAGAGCGTCTTTCTACCGCAGGATTACCCTTGCCAGATTTGTGTATTCGAACTGCCGGAGAACAACGAATCAGTAATTTTTTGTTGTGGCAGATGGCATATACTGAGTTTTATTTCACTGACGTTTTGTGGCCCGATTTTGATGAATCGGTATTGGAAGCCGCCTTTGCGTCCTATTCACAAAGGGTTAGACGGTTTGGAAAAACTGACGACCAATTGACGCAGGTAAATTAGATTTCATGTTTCCCCAACGTTTATTAACAGCACTTGTTTTGGCTCCTATCATGATTGGAGGCATCTTCTATCTGCCCCTTGATGGTTTTGCAGTATTTATCGGTGTGATCGTGGCGCTCGGAGCTTGGGAGTGGGCTAACCTCAGTGGTTTGACCAACACGCCAGCACGTCTTGCTTATGTTCTGGCATTGGTTGCCATACTGGCGGTGCTATTTTGGTTGCAGCGTCTCTCAACGTCTCAAAACCTCTATCTTGGCGTGCTCTGGCTTGCCTTGGTGTGGTGGCTGTCGTCCTATTGGTTTATTCGCAAATTCCCCGATTTGCCTGCATTTAGCTTTCTTTTAAATACCAAAGTCCTCTTAGGTTTCGTCGTTTTGGTGCCTTTTTGGGTAGGCTTGATGCTGTTAAAAACGATACCAAACAGCAACTTCTGGATCGTATTCTTGATGCTTATTGTGTGGGGTGCCGATATCGGTGCCTATGTGGTAGGCCGTGCTATCGGAAGGCGCAAACTCGCCATAAACATATCGCCTGGCAAAAGTTGGGAAGGCGTCTGGGGTGGCTTTTTGGTCGTTATGTTGGTCACTACCGGAGCCGGTCTTTACCTATCGGGTGATGTGGCTTTTGACTTGAATGGTTGGCTGGAATTGTTTGCTGTCAGTATGGTCGTGGCGACAGTGTCTATTTTTGGTGACCTCGTTGAAAGCATGTTGAAACGCCATCGCGGTATTAAAGACAGCAGCCACCTATTGCCTGGACATGGCGGCATTATGGATCGCATCGATAGTTTGACGGCAGCGGTACCGGTTTTTGCTTTGCTCATTTATGTGGTAGTGGTGGTATAACGTGAAACAGAGGGTAACAATACTAGGTGCAACGGGTTCAATAGGAATCAGCACACTAGACATTATTGAAAGACACCCAGAACGCTACCAGGTGTATGCCTTAACTGGACATAAAAATATCCGGGTGATGGCTGACCTGATTGCCCGTTTTTCTCCTGAAGTGGTTGTCATGTCTGACGCCGATACCTGTCAGGAACTGTCGACGCTGGCATCTTTGTCGGGTGTTAGCTGTTTGCATGGTACGGAAGCGTTAGAACAGGTCGCACGCGCAGAAGAAGTCGATATTGTGATGGCTGCCATCGTCGGCGCTGCAGGTTTGAGACCGACATTGGCCGCGGTTAAAGCAAGCAAACGGGTTCTATTAGCCAACAAAGAGGCCTTGGTGACTGCTGGTCAGTTGTTTATGGACGCCGTGAAACGCCATGACGCGCTGTTGTTGCCTGTCGACTCTGAACACAACGCCATTTTTCAGTGCCTACCCACACCCTTTGATTTTGACGATCCACGGCAAGGTATCAGCAAAATTATTCTGACTGCATCTGGCGGACCTTTTCGCAAATGGACCTTAGAACAGTTGGCTTCTGTGACACCGGCGCAGGCCTGTGCACATCCGAATTGGGATATGGGCCAAAAGATATCGGTCGACTCTGCCACCTTGATGAACAAGGGATTGGAGCTTATTGAGGCCTGTTGGCTCTTTGGCGTTACAGCGGACAAGGTTGATATTGTGGTTCATCCCCAATCCATTATTCACTCTATGGTGCAGTACAACGATGGGTCTGTTTTGGCCCAAATGGGACAGCCCGATATGCGCACACCCATAGCCAATGCTTTGGCCTGGCCAGAGCGTATTGTATCTGGCGTTGCACCCTTGGATTTTACGACCCTGTCACAGCTTGAATTTGAAGCACCCGATGAAAATCGGTTTGCCAACCTGCGTTTGGCGCGGGCAGCCTTTACCGAAGGGCAGAGTGCACCGATTATTCTCAATGCGGCCAATGAAGTTGCGGTAGCAGCCTTTTTAAAGGGTGCGATTGGATTTCTGGGTATCGCCAGTTTGAACGAAGCCTTGCTCGATACCATGCCATCGTCTCAGGTAAACAGCATTGGTGATGTGTTGGCTGTTGATGAAGAAACCCGGGTGTTGGCCCACAGTTGGGTGCAACGTGCACAAGGGTACTCGAATTGATGACCGTTATTGCGCTGCTGGTTACCCTTGGTATTTTGGTTACGGTCCACGAGTATGGACATTTCTGGGTTGCGCGTCGCTGCGGCGTCAAGGTACTGCGCTTTTCAGTGGGTTTTGGTAAACCACTGTTCAGTTGGCATGATCGGCAGGGTACCGAATTTGTGATCGCAGCAATACCCTTGGGCGGCTATGTCAAGATGCTGGACGCCCGCGAGGGTAATGTGGACGCTACCGACAGCGCTTATGAGTTCACCTCAAAACCCGTTCTTCAGAGAATCGCCATTGTCAGTGCAGGTCCCTTGGCAAACTTCCTATTTGCGATATTTGCCTATTGGATCCTGTTCATGGTGGGCGTCTCGGGTATCAAACCCTATGTGTCTGACATTGATGCTGACAGTATTGCGGCAAGTGCCGGCATACAGGCACCGTTATTGATCACCCATATTGACGGCAAAGCAGTGTCCACCTGGCAGGACGCGCGGTTGGCCCTGTTTGAACGCGCCGGTGACCAGGGGTTTATTGGTCTCACTGCAGAACCAGGACAGGATTATCAACTGCCCATTGA
>CAWUUZ010000074.1:0-10340 GCA_963925745.1 uncultured Pseudomonadales bacterium | reverse complement strand
ATCGATCCCGTTGCTGACAAGCTGATTGTTATGGCCGCCTTGGTGGTACTGGTTGAGCGTCATAATACCGCTTGGTTAACCATTCCTGCAGCCATCATCATTGGACGAGAGATTGTTATCTCTGCATTGCGTGAATGGATGGCGGTGTTGGGCGCGCGTGCCAGTGTCAGGGTCAATATGATTGGAAAGATTAAAACCACAGCCCAGATGACAGCCATCATTCTGTTGCTGATGGCGGCACCAGGCCATTGGATACCTTTGGTGGGTCTGGTCGTGTTGCAAGTCGCCGCGGTGTTAACGATCTATTCGATGTTTGTGTATTTGAAAGCTGCTTGGCCGGTGCTCAATGACCCCAGTCACGACGATTCAGTCAAGCAAGACGCTGTGGACTCTAGCGCCACGACAGAAGACGCAGGGAAGTAGATTAATCAGCAAGGGTTTGCACTCCCATAGCCGTCATTGTGGCGTAAAATGCGTTTTTGTTCGGGCATTTTAACCGCGTGTTGGTGTGTTGGCGGTTTGGCACAGTGGGTTCTATCCGCTTTGCCGCGCCTAGGCATAATCCTCACAGGACTATAAAATTCACTACCCTCGCTAACCTCTCGATTTATAAGGTTTTTTTAATAAAAATACTTGCAAAAACAAGCCAAGACTATATTATTGCGGCCTGTTTAGCGGGAATAGCTCAGTGGTAGAGCACAACCTTGCCAAGGTTGGGGTCGCGAGTTCGAATCTCGTTTCCCGCTCCAATTGCACTCTCGATTGGTGAAACAGAATTATGTTAAGATCGTCGGCGAAAATCCTACAGTCGAAAACGTAAAAGTTTAGAGAATTGCATTCTTGAATGCAGGTTGGGGCGCGATGGCAGAGTGGTCATGTAGCGGACTGCAACTCCGCGTACGCCGGTTCGATTCCGACTCGCGCCTCCATTTTTCTCTATGCCGTTAGCCCAGTTGGTTAACGTTAAACCGCCTTTAGCCCGGGTGGTGAAATTGGTAGACACAAGGGACTTAAAATCCCTCGGCCGCAAGGCTATACCGGTTCAAGTCCGGTCCCGGGTACCACATTTTGCGGCTTCTAGCCGACTCGAGAAACCGCCGAAAGGCGGTTTTTTGTTTTCTGACGTTAAAATGGGCCAGTTTATCCCTGTGTTTACGGCTGTGTTTACGGCTAAAGACCAGTTTGTCAGGCTGAAATAATCTGTAACCCTGTTAGATCCCAAAAAATCCGTTACAATGCGTGCCGATATCGATAAGGTGGCAACCGTTTGTCAATCGGTCTGACTGCTGAATCCCCCATAATGTAAAAGTGTGTAGAAACAGGTGTTGTTGTGAGAGCTAAGAAAGCGAAAGTAAAAGTAGATCCGTTGGCTGAAATGTCAGAAAAAGGGTTCCTATTCTCTAAAAAGAATAAGGTTTCAGTCTGGGCCTCTCAAATGCCTTATGCGGATATTCCTGACGCTTATTTTGAAGAAACCTTCTTCAAAAACAAAACGCGCGCGACCAATACCTGGACTAAAAATTACAACATGCGTTATTTTCGTCCTGACGACCTTGAAACCAATGGTGTTGAAACGGGCGTTGCCGATATTAAACAGGTGGCCGGTGCCTGCTCCTTTACCTCTTCCTTTATCTTGCCGCTGTTAAGCAAAGCGAGAAAAAAGAAACTCACCGAGGTGAGCTGGCTCATTTTTCTGTATGAGTATGAATACAGTGTTAAAACGAGTGGCATAGAGAATGACGACGTCACGACCTTTTTAGGCGCCTTTGACTATCAGGACCATGTTGAAAACGTGTTTGACGCTGAAGCCATTGCTGAAGCGGAGCGGTTGCTCAATCCGCCTGAAGAAGAGACCACAGGTTTTTCATTTAAGAAGCCTGCGGCACCCGTTACTGCCCAGCCTGTGGCACCGGTGGTAGCGGCTGTTGAAACGGCACAGACGGCACCAAGGTCTCAAAAGCCCATTTCATTTGAAAAACCTAGGGCACCCCTGGCTGAGGTAACACAGCCAACTGCCAAAAAGCGCGCGCCTGTGGTTGAACAAACAGCCGCTAAAGAGACTGAAAGCGTTAAAGCCAAGACCATAAAGCCTGCCGTCGCTAAGACGCAGGACAGCGACTCAGCTGTTGCGGCAAAAAGTCCAGCTGCCGAACCATCGGTCAGTGAGATCGTGATTCCTGAGCAGCCTACCGCTGTAAAGATTACAGACAAACAGTCTGCTGTATCTGAGAACGTGGCTGAGAAAGTGGCTGAGAAAGTGCCTGAGAACGTGGCTGAGAAGGTTGTCGCTACAGAGCCAGTGGCTACTGAATCGCCTGTTGTTAAAAAGAAGTCATCATTTTCATTTTCAAAGCCAAAATCTTAAGGTCCTGTCGTTCGGTGGTATGTCATGTACGATCGAACACAGAGCAAGATGTTGGTTAGAGCCAAACAATGACAGCGTTGACTGTCGTAAGAATTCTCCATTTAACTGTTATAGGTACGATATGACTAATAACGATGTTTTACGCCGAGTACGCTATATCTTTGACCTTAACGACAGCAAAATGATCCAAATTTTTGCTCTAGGTAAGCTAGAGGTGACCCGTGAAGAGGTCAGCATTTGGCTAAAGAAAGACGATGATCCAGACTATAAAAACTGTACCGACAAGCAAATGGCGCATTTTTTAAATGGTTTTATCGTTGAAAAGCGCGGTCTAAAAGAAGATGGCACACCCCAGCCAGAAACCGAGAAACGCCTCAATAACAACATGATCTTTATGAAGCTTAAGATTGCTTTGAATCTCAAGGCTGAGGAAGTTTTGGAAGTGATTGCTTTGACCGAATTTCGTTTGAGCAAGCATGAGTTGAGCGCGTTCTTTCGCAAATCGAACCATGCACACTACCGCGAATGCAAAGACCAGGTGTTACGTAACTTTCTCAACGGTTTGATGCTGCGGCACCGTGAAAAATTACAGTGATCGCTCCATAGCCACCCTAACCCCTGTTAGGATGGTATGAAGGGTCAATGCCAGTCAGGCATGTGACCCTTCGAATGCCCCGCTCAAAGGGCGAGTTTTACCACCATTTTCCCTGTATTTTTACCTTCAAACAGACCGATAAATGCGGTTGCCGCATTCTCTATGCCTTCGTACACTGTCATTTCAGCAGACACAGCGCCTGATATGAGCCAAGCACCCATTTGTTGTGAAAATTCGGCGTAATCATCCCAGTGGTCAGAAACAATAAAGCCGCTCAGGGTAAGCCTTTTGCCGATGATGTTGGCCAAATTGGCTGGTCCTGCTACAGGCGCTGTATCGTTGTATTGGGAAATCATACCGCACACTGCGATACGCCCAAATGGCTTTAGCGTGTTGAGTGCTGCAGTGAGGTGGTCACCGCCAACATTTTCAAAATAGAGATCAATTCCCTTTGGGGCTGCCTCAGAAATCGCCTGTGTGAGATTGCCACAGGTTTTGTAATTGATGACATGTTCAACACCCAGGCTGCGTATATAGGCAGCTTTCTCGTCTGAACCCACTGTAGCAATAACCGTGGCGCCCGCTATTTTTGCCAGCTGACAAGCAATGCTTCCAACAGCGCCTGACGCTGCAGAAACCAATACGGTGTCGGTTGATTTCATTTTTCCGATACGGTTCAACCCAGTCCAAGCAGTCATGCCCGGCATGCCAAGTGCCCCTAAAAAATGCGCTTCATTGATGGGTAGGGCAGGCAATAGGGTCAACCCCTTGCCATTGGACACAAAGTGGGTTCTCCAACCCAGCATGCTGTTTACCTTGCCGCCAACAGGGAAGTCAGGGTGGTTTGATTCAATGATTTCGCCGATAGCACCGCCTTCCATAACATCGCCTAGGGCAAAGGGTGGCACATAACTTTTTCGGTCGACCATTCTTCCCCGCATATAGGGGTCAACAGACATCCAAAGGTTTTTTACCAACAATTCACCGTTGCCTATGGCGGGTAACGTCACCGTATCGATCTGAAAGTTCTCAGCTGTCGGTAAACCCATCGGTCGCGTCTTTAGTGAAATCTGTTTTGAATTCATGGTGTGTCCTATTGGGGGAAAAGAAGTAACGGTATTTTAACCTAATTGCTAATAACGCACACGGAGGGTTTGTCGCTTATGAGCCAGTGGCACCAATAGCCAGTTTTCTAAAATGTGGCGGTCTGATTGCGACATAATGCCACCTGGATCCAATGCGGGCATCTGCACCCAAGATTAGCCTTGCCAATCTTGGCCATCTTTGGTGTATTCTTAGCACTCGCAATCAGACTGCTCGAAATAGGATTTTACTTTTATGGCTGGAACCACTGTTGAACCCTCTGAAAGTGCTGCTATCGCCATTCAGGCCATTAGTCAGACAGGTAAGGGCCTGAGTAATTGGCTGCCCGAAAATGTACGCCAATTGATCGACTATGTGGATTCAACACCCATTTTGGGTGGTATTGGTGTGGTGGTGGTTTTCTTTTTTGTCGCCATAGCGATTCGTTTCTTTGTCATCGCCAGTATCGAACGCATTCTTTCAAAAACCAGTTTTCAGATTGATAATTTGATTGTGAATCAATTGCGGAAACCGATATTCACCACCATTCTCTTTTTCGGTTTTGCCTTGGCGGTTGAAGTAGCACAGATTGAAGTCGGTGCCACAGCCCTTATTAATCTGTTCCTATCGATTATTGCGGCCAGTTGGATGCGTGCAGCATTCTCTTTAAGCACCCTGTCTCTAGACACCCTAGCCAATAACAGCATGCGGTTTTCGCTTGTAGAGCCTCAGACCGTACCCCTGTTAGATTTAACGGTAAAACTCTTTGTGATTCTACTGGGTAGCTACAGCTTGTTGATTATCTGGGGCATTAACCCCATGGGCTGGTTGGCATCCGCAGGTATTGTGGGTATTGCTGTAGGTTTCGCAGCAAAGGATACCCTGGCAAATTTGTTTGCTGGTTTTTTTATCCTTGTCGATCGTCCTTACAAAATTGGCGACTATGTGAATTTGGATTCCGGAGAGCGGGGAAGGGTGACCAATATTGGATTGCGAAGCACAAGATTGCTGAGTCGTGACGATATTGAAATCATTTTGCCAAACGCCATTATAGCCAACGCCAAAATCGTAAATGAAAGTGGCGGACCGATCAAAAACATTCGCATAAGGGTGCCGCTAGGAGTCGCCTACGGCTCAGATATAGACCATGTCAGCGACGTATTGCACCGTGTCGCGGGTGAACACAGTGAGTTGGTTCCTGAGCCTGCGCCTCGGGTAAGAATGCGTGGCTATGGTGCGTCTAGTCTGGATTTTGAATTGTTGGGCTGGATTGATAATCCTGAAAACAGAGGCCGCATCATTCACGAGCTCTATATGTCGATCTATAAGGCCTTTATGGTCGAAGGTATCGAAATACCTTACACCAAAACAGATGTGTATATTAAAGAGCTTCCACGGGGGTTCAGAGAGGGCGCAAATAAAGACGCGCCCTAGGCTACCATCATGCTGCTACGCCAAATAAGGCACCCACGGCCGCGGTAATGAGCATGGCTAGAGCGCCCCAAAAGGTGACTCTGCTGACTGCTTTTAGTAGTGGTGCACCACCAACATAGGCGCTAACAGCGCCCAATGTTGCGAGGAATACCAGAGACCCAGTTGCTACTGCGATCATCAGGTAATCCATCGGAAACAGCCACACCAAAGCCAAAGGCAACAGGGCACCAAAGGCAAAGGTTGCTGCCGATGACAGACCTGCCTGTATGGGGTTTGCGGCAAGGGCATCAACCAAACCCAATTCATCCCTTGCATGCGCACCCAGTGCATCATGTTTCATAAGCTGTAACGCAACCTCGGCTGCTAGGGGTTGTTCCAAACCACGACCCTGGTAAATCGCAGTGAGTTCCTGAAGTTCGTGGTCGTAATCATCTTCAAGTTCTTGCTTTTCACGGCTGAGGTCGGCGCTCTCGGTGTCTGCCTGTGAGCTCACCGATACATATTCACCCGCAGCCATAGACATAGCCCCCGCCACCAAACCAGCTACGCCAGCCACGATGATGGCGTCTCGGCTGCCACTGGCCGCAGCAACACCCAGTATGAGGCTTGCAGTGGAGACAATGCCGTCATTGGCGCCCAGCACGGCGGCCCGAAGCCAGCCTATTCGATGGATTCTGTGAATTTCACCCTTAACCATAATGCTCCGTCCAACCGTTAGAAATTGGCTTCATTGACAGGTGTCAGTAAAGAACATTTTTGGAAACAATCCAATCTATTTTGGTGTTAGCTTGGTTTAAGACGCAGAAGGGGATTGATACAGTTTGGCGACACCCAGCTGGGCCTAGCATCAGGTAAGCACAAAAAAGTGAGAGAGAATAAAAATTTCAATTGCGATATTGACCGCAGTTTTCAGCTTAAATCGGAAATAGAATGTCACCAGAAAAGTCATTGTTGATAGGTTGTCGATTTGATCGGTGCATTTGTTTTTGGCGTCATTGTTTGTTTGATATTGGGTTAAGTCTTTGAGAAATCGGTATTTAGCCATTGTTCTGACACAATGAAATGCATGTTGGGTTTGGTCATTGCTGGCGGCTACTAACCTTATTAGGTGGCTGAATCGGAAAGGTGTGGATTGCTACATGGGGTTAAAGATATGAAATTGAGCGCTAGCTCTGATGGTGCTTTAAGACAACCGCTCAATGTTGGTGGAAATGGCAAATGGTATAACCAACTCCTGTGGTTGGCCGGTTATGCCGTACTTGAGTTGTTTCTGAATCAATTTCTTCGGGTTGCCTTTGGGCAGCACTTCCTGCAGTTGGGCGCTGGTTATCTGTTCGCCGTTTTGCTGCTTTTACCCGCAACCAAAAAAATCACCTTTGGGGTTGCGGCCTTCCTTATCGGGCTCTACCTTCGCATCCATTTCAGCAGTGCAAGTATCGGCACCGAGGTTGTCAATCAGGTGCTGTTTTTTGGGCAGGTCCTGTTAGGGGTGTGGGCGATACACAAGATTCCACAGTTCAATATCAACCGTCCTAAGCACGCGATTGAGTTTATGACCTATGGGTTTTTGTTGCCTGCAATTGTGGTTGGCGTCGCTCATGCGGTAGCGGTAGGTGCAACAACCCATCAAGACTTTGTCAATAGTCTGGCCTTTGCATTGGCCCCTGGTATTTCTATTCTGGTCGTGGTGCCCTTATTTTTCGCAACGGTAGCCAGTAAAATCAGTGACAGTGTGAGCTATGGTTGGTTAAAGGTACTGTGGTTTTCAACAGTCGTATCACTCAGTATTGTGATTTTTTGGGTGTTTAACGACTCAGGCGCTGAATTGGCTAAGTTCAGTGTGTTGTTGCTCCCCGTCATTATGTATTCGTCGTACCAATACAGTTTTCGTTTTAATACCCTGATGATGTTATGTATCACCCTCGTTGCTGTGTGGGTAGATGGCTGGAGCGGACATGCATCGGTCTATGAAACGCAATTAAGCTTCGTGATGATCGCTGTCTATATCGATATTGCTGAAAGCATTCTGCTGGTCATCAGCGCGCTGCGGTCTCGTAACGAGTGGAGCGCAAAGGCAATTGCACGAAAAAATGATGCGTTGGAACTGGCAGATGGTGTTTTTCGAAATATCAGCAACGCCATTGTGGTTTCAGACAAGAACTTGCTCATTGTGTCTGTTAATGAGGCCTTTACAAAGATTTCCGGATACGAACCCGATGAAATTATCGGTCAGCCAACCAGTATTTTAAATTCTGGGGTGCAAGACGCGGCGTTTTATAAAGCCTTCTGGGCAGAGATAGAGCGCACAGGCACCTGGCACGGAGAGTTTTGTCACAGGCGTAAAGATGGCAGTCTCTATTACGAACTTAAAACCATCTCTATGGTGCAGGATACAATTAACGATGAGCCACTTCATGTCAGCATCGGCATTGATATCACCCAAGATAAGCAGCTCAGAGACGAGTTTGAATACCTAACGACCCATGATGTGGTCACTGGTCTGATTAACCGGATTACCTTTGAAAAAATGGCCTCAAAGGCCCTGCAGGATGTCGGTATCGGCAGGGATTCCATGGCCGTTATCTTGTTGGACATGGACAATTTTAAGTATATCAACGATGCGTTTGGCCACCATTTTGGTGACAAGGTACTCAAACAGATTGCTGAGAGATTACAGGCCTGCCTGTCCGAAGACGACTTGGTGGGACGGTTTGGCGGAGATGAGTTCTCAATATTGGTGCCACACTGTAACAAAGCAAGCGCGATCGAGCTTGCAGAGCACATTTTGGTCGCCTTTAGAGAGCCTGCCAAAATAGATGATTTGGTCACCGATGTGGGTATGAGTATCGGTATTGCATTGTCATCGAGTGTTGTCAAAGACCTCGATACCCTGATAGCCAATGCGAGTCATGAAGTCAGAAAATCAAAGCAACAGGGTAAGAGTATCTATAACTTTTACCGTGAAATGCCAGCGTCAAAAAGTTCCCGGGTTATTTGGATTCAAAACGAGTTGCGTAAAGCAATGACTCAGGGCGATTTAAGCCTGTTCTACCAGCCACAAAAGTCCTTGGTTACCCAGAAGTCAGTAGGGTGGGAGGCGCTCATTCGCTGGAACCATCCAGAGGCAGGTCCCATCTCACCGGGTGAGTTTATCCCTATTGCTGAAAACAGTGGCTATATTCGCGCCATAGATGATTGGGTCATCAAAACGACCTGTGAGCAAATATGTATCTGGATTGAACATGATTTACCACTTAGGCGGGTTGCTATAAACGTGTCCTATTCCACCTTTGTGCGACCACAATTTTTCGATGAGCTTACCAGTTTGGTCGCGCGTTACCGTATTGAACCCCGTTGGATTGAGTTAGAAATTACAGAGCGTATGTTGATTCACACAGACAATGAAGTGCTTGAGACCATGAATGCTTTGGTTGCGCTTGGCTTTCATATCTCTATCGACGATTTTGGCACGGGGTATTCAAATTTGGCCTATATCTCCAAGTTTCCCATTCACAAAATCAAGATTGATATGTCCTTTGTCAGGGGTATCGATACCAATGTGAAGAATCAAAACATCGTCAAGGCCATCATTGATCTGTCTCATGGACTCAAGCTGACGGCCATCGCTGAGGGCGTAGAAACAGCGGCTGAAAACGATTATTTGGAATCTTTGGGCTGTGATGAAGTTCAGGGGTTTTGGTATCACAGACCCATTAACGCCAATGATTCAAAACGGTTGTTGACGGATGAGTTCCGAAACCTAAAGATATAGCGCCACAGTTTGATTAAGGAATCTCATGAACATTGTTTTTTCTCACGGTAAAGAGAGTGGACCCTGGGGCAGCAAAATCAAACTGCTGTCTGAGTGCGCTACCGAATTAGGCTGCACAGTTCAGAGTGTTGACTATCAAGACCTTCTCGATCCCGACAAGCGGATAACCCGTCTATCGGATATCCTAGACGGATTGTCAGAACCCAGTATTTTGGTGGGATCCAGCATGGGTGGCTATGTGTCGCTTGTTTGTGCAGAACATCCGTCCGTGGTTGCGGTTTTTTTGATGGCACCCGCACTCTATATACCGCATTACCAGATCCAGTCGTATCCGAATTTAGCAAGTAAGGTCACAGTGGTGCATGGCTGGTCTGATACCGTTGTTTCACCCGAGGCGTCCATACGCTATGCAAGGGAAACAGGGGCTAACCTGCACCTTATTGAAGGTGACCACCGATTAAACGACGCACTGCCCACTGTCATCGCCTTGTTTCGTCATTTTTTATCAAGCATTTTGGACTAGGTGTTACTGCCCAATTCCTTAAAACGTTTAATCCCTGTATCACCGCCCTTATCAACCCTGTATTAACTTTTCTTCATTTGTGTTCCCAAATATAGGGTCATTTCAATGCGGTTGGTCTGGGGGTTTATGGGTTCTCATTACGCCCGGTTTAAGAACTTCTTATTTCCACCAAGGGTGGTCGTAGCCTATTTGAAAGGTATGGCAGCAGGCATTAGGACACGAAAGGAGCCTGCCCATTATGCAGGTCATAATCCTGCCGGTGCCATGATGATCTATGCCCTGTTAGCCACAATCATGATGGCTGCGATT
Organism: uncultured Pseudomonadales bacterium; assembly: GCA_963925745.1. Classification (GTDB taxonomy): domain Bacteria; phylum Pseudomonadota; class Gammaproteobacteria; order Pseudomonadales; family Natronospirillaceae; genus CAJXZL01. The sequence continues at coordinate 259 of CAWUUZ010000074.1, read as the reverse complement.
ACGGGTGTAATGCTGTATGGCGTGTCTGAAGGCATGGGTCCTTTAAGCAGTTTGGTGTTACCTGATGAATCACCAGAATCCGAAGTACTGAAAGACATACATGAATTCTTTGCGAACCTGTCACTTATATTGGTCTTTGTCCATGTGGGCGGGGTTGTGCTGGCAAGCTGGATGCAACGGCAAAATCTTGCCAAATCCATGGTTACGGGTCTTAAAAAGAAACATTCAGACTATGTGGATGTTCCCTAAGGCCAATTAA
>CAWUUZ010000073.1:0-6803 GCA_963925745.1 uncultured Pseudomonadales bacterium | reverse complement strand
ACTTGCTGTCGCCTACCTGAATGACACTCTTTTGGGATTTCCTACCGCCACTCTCTCTATATTCAGCACTGAAATCCTTAAGAGCAACCCGAGTGTTTGTAAATCGGTTGGGATGCCAAGGGCCTTTACTGATCAAGCCTGAAGGCTCTGTTATCGGATGATCACCGGCTATTTCAACCCAGCCCTTAAAATAGGTCAGGCGGCTAACACCCACCGATAGCAACATTAATAAAAGACACAAATGAAATAACACAAGGGGAAGACTGTTTCTGATTTTTTCACGGATGAGTATGGCAAATACCAAGTTAAGAACCAACAAACTATAGCCAGGAGCCAACGCCGTAGTGGCAGCCATTTTTCCTGTTACAACCGGTAATACGCCTGCTAAAAATAAAATAAGACCGAGTAGCGTAAGCGGTAATCCCGACAGTCCGTTTAGGATCTTATTTCGATAGATCACTCAGAATCACCCAAATATTGAAACACCTCGACACGTCCATTCATCGTATCCGAAATGTATATTTTGTCTTCTGCATCAACAGACACACCACTGGGCAGGTTAAATTGGCCATGCTGCTTGCCATTGCCGCCCAAGGCCATTAAAAACGCGCCGTCAATATTGTAAATTAACAAATAGTCATGGTAGCTCTCGATAGCATAGAGGTTGTAATCTGAGTCGAATGCCACACCCTTAGGTCGTACAAAGTTTCCGATTCTTAGACCACGGCTTCCGATGACACGTATTTCGTCTGTAGTCCGGTTTATGAGCTGAATGCGACCGTTTAAGGTATCGGACACCGCCAACCAAGGAGACTTGTAGGCCATATAGGTCGGGCCATTAAATTGCCCACTTTCAGTACCAGAGGAACCAATGACATCTTGCAGTACACCGGCACGGTCAAATACCTTTATATTGTCATCCATGCTGTCTGCAACCAAAAGCTGATCATTGTCGCTGTCATAGACGATGCCAACCGGACGCTTCAAAATCGACTTACCCAAGGTTGCCACCGGCTGTCCAAGTGAATCAAATACAAACACCAGACCCAAGGTTGAATCAGTGATAGCCAGCTGATTGTCCCAAATGGTTGTGACGGCGATTGGGGTTGAAAAGGATGACCCTTTACTGGCTGCCGTTACCCAGCCCACATCGCCATTGACCGTGTCCAAGCGCAAAACTGCACCCTTACCACCATCAACAATGTGAATCATTCCCGAACTGTCGATGATTGTAGACATCGGCCGAACCGTATTTTCTAGGACCTTGGACGTGCGTGGCAGACCGATAATGAACTTGGCTATTTTTTGCAGCCCTGTGGTATCCCTGACATCTCGAACCAAATTTGATTCACCGATAACGGTGCCCACATAGGCGATTTTTGCAGTGTTTGGTGGTGGCGGAAATACAATGGCCGACTCTACGGTAGCCAACTCAAAATGGCGGGGTGGCGATGCACAACCCGTCAAAAAAAGGAGCGCCGAAACTGCCAAGATGGCCACTCCACTGTTAAACCACTTTTGCATTTCCAATGACATTCCCTTTTGTCGTTCTACTGCTTTACCACTAAGATCGATCAATTATTGCTGCGTCCAACTCCAGGATCAGGATCAGGAACAGGACCAGGACCAAAATCAGGAACAATGGTACTGGCAAAACTTTTTAATGCGCTTGCTAACACATTCCAATGCGCACCGTTTCTTGGTACGCCAAATCTTTTAAAGCCCATCGCCGAACCTGCCTAATACCGCGCCCAACGGGAAGTATTGCTGCCATGCACCAAAAAGCAGTTCATGTGCTGTACCCTAGGCGTTGGCCTAATAATCACCAGATACCAGGTCCTAGCGTCTTATGCGTGCCGATAATACCTGACTTTAGTCCGGGTTTACCTGAATGGCACAACTCACAATTCTCTGTGGTCCAGGCAATTTCGCCGTTGTGGCACATACCACAGAACTGACCATCGATTATATCTGCCATCGTGACATCGTTGCCACCGGCTTTCATCTTAAAAGCCAGCTCGCTATGGCATACCTTGCATTGAAAACGTATTCGGTGAAACCAGTGCGGATAGATAACAGGAGCCATGTCGTTAGCCTCTGAATACCTGTTTAATATCACGTCACCATACTCAGCATTCGCCAAAGTAGGGATACCGGCTAATAACACGCCAAACGTTAAGCTTAATGAGACGATTATCCAACGACTCGCCTTATTCTGGAACATAGGCGTAGTCCTCTGGATTAGCACCTTCTGGGTATTGTGCACCAAACTGTCCGAGAAAATTGCCCTGAATGACCGAGTGACATCGATTGCACTCCGTTAGCGGAAAAGACACTGCACCGTGACAACGACCACAAAATTCGCCTTCTAAAATGGCACCCATATTGACGGGGGTCGCGCCCACTTTGGCTTCAAAAAATACCGGGTGACAGTTTTTGCAATCAAGCCAAGCGGTATGTTGCCTGTGGGGGAAAAGCACAAAATTCATCGTTGACGTTTCTGGCATGATGATATCCAAATCCATTATGCGAACTTCGGTGTGGTCATACAGATTTGAACGCGGTTGGATATATCCCTGTTCGATTGCCTGCACCCAATCGACTTGATTGCCGGCCGTGTCAGGCGGCAGTTGCTTCAGCGCATCACCTGGATCCTGTAGGTATTTCATGGCGGTTTTGTTGCGGCGATCGTGATTGCCATCTGCTTGCAGTGAGAGCCAGCTGCCCGCTGACACCGTCGTTGATACCATAAATAGACAACACAACAAAAATGCCACGGCACTTAGAGCACGAGAACGGGGCACTATTTTGATGTGGGATCTGTCTCTCATGCTGCGCTACTCAATAAAGAAAAGAATGTTCTTTAACAAATGCAAAAAACATACCTTTTTTGGATCAAAGGAGTGACCAAAAAAATAAACAGTGCCCTAGAGGCGACCAAGGTATCAAAACAGGAGGTAAGACAAAAAGACCCCGATGAAACGCACCGAGGTCACATAAAACCCTAATCGATCGCTGCCAGATAGGCTGAAATATCGGTGATCATTTTTTCATCAACCGCATTCAGAATAGGTTCCATTTCAACGACCCTACGTTCGGCACTATGCGCCTTAAGATTTGACAGGGTCTGCTTCAGGTATGTCTGAGGCTGAGATGCCAGACGAGGCGCATTGCCCTGCCCTTTACCCGCGGCCGCATGGCAGGCCAGACAGTAGTTTTCGAAGCTTGCCTTACCCAAACTGATATCGCCCTGAATATCGAAACGCCTTACGGGTTTGTTGCTCGAATAGAAAAGCACCAAATTGACGCGATCTTCCATCGTAATGTTTTTTGCCAAGCCTTCCATCACACTCTGTTTGCGCGTACCGGCGATAAACTGCTCCAGCTGATGCACCAGGTACTCTGGATTCTGACCTGCCAAATTGGGAATATAATCTCGCTCACTGGAACCCGTCTCGCCGTGGCAATAACGGCACAAAGAAGCGCGCTTCTGACCCGCAGCAATGGCAGCCTCCAAGGCCTTAGGGTCTTTCTGGATGCTAGCCATGTAGGCCTGCGTATCACCCTCATCCGACACGGAATAGCCGGCGGTAAACATCAATAGTGCGAATACCATTATGATTCTAATCATGTGATTCCTTTATAATCACGCGCTCTGCAACGCCAATGAATTCTGGTTTGCCGTGTGACATCAACGACAGCCTAACCTGTAAAGCATAAATCATTCCGAAAAACACAGACACTCCAGTACACCCAGGCGCCAATGCGGTAGCTTACCCTAAATTCATTTTTACAAAAACCCAGGGAACACAGTTAAGCGCTAAAAGGACGGCTGTAGTTGGCAAAAATAAGATATTGACGCTCTCAGCGAAAATAGATTGATCCTGGATAACGAAAATGTGGGGAATGCGCTGGAATAGGGATAGACAGGGGTAACAGCGATATCGCGCCAAAACCCATGTCGCATCTGCATAACGAGGGCGGTGTTACTAGGCTGGAAATTTTAGTCGTCAGATTCAATACTGGGAAAGAGTGGGATTACTGGAAACGCCGCATTGCTGCTATCAATGGTTTGTTGGGTGGCAGAAACAGTCGGCTTTGTTGCATTTTCTTCGGCCGCTGCCTTGTGTCTTTTCTCAGTTCTGGTTGCGATATTCTCATAAACAAGAAAACAACCCAACCCTGCATTGGCCATGCCTAGGGTGACTCCTGAGATGACAGTCATACCGGCCATAACTGCTGTAGAGCCTACCAACGCAGTACCCCCGACAGCGCAACGCGTCCAAGCACCTTCAGATCCACCCATATTGGCACAGGCTGAAAGACCCAGAGCTATCGCTATAAAACTGTAATTCCGAAAAACCAAGCTCATGGATAGGACCGCGGTAGTAATACTGGATCCTGAGACTCTAAAAGCCTCAGGATCCATTATGATGTCAAGACATCATAGTTTGACGTTCTTATAAGCCAGAGAAGTGTGCAGCCAAGTCAGCCATGTCTGCAGCAGACAATCCACCAACCATGCCGTACATCATGGCAGCATTGCCACCAGTGCGCTGCTGAGACTTGTAACCAGCCATTGCGCCTTCTAGATAAACCGCGTTCTGACCAGCTAGGGTAGGATACATTGGCGCCAATGCAACACCGTCACCACCGTGACAGCCCGCACACATAGCCGCTTTGCCCTTACCTGCAGCAGCATCACCAGCACCAGCAGCGCCAGCACCACGAGGTAGGCTAGCGTAGTAGGCAGCCAAATCAGCAACATCTTGATCAGACAATGCACCGACCATGCCGTACATCATGGCAGCGTTGCCACCAGCACGTTCCTGACCACGGTAAGCCTTGATTGCACCTTCTAGGTACTGCGCGTTTTGGCCAGATAGGTTAGGGTACATAGGTGCCAAAGCGGTACCGTCAGCACCGTGACAACCTGCACACATAGCGGATTTAGCTTTACCTGCACCTGCGTCACCAGCTGCCATAGCAAGCGCTGGAAGAAATGCTGTAATAGCCAGAGCAATGATTAATTTACGCACCAAATAATCTCCTGTGATTATGGGTAAAAATAAGAAAATGTATCTACGAAGCAGACGATCAAACCTATGCACAGTTTGTTCCACATCCATGAATTTTCCACAAATGTGCCCACTTCATTAACGGTGACCATTATCGCCATCCGCTAACAGATTACAATTGATCTCTCACAAGGTATTCACTCCTTGTTAAGGCCAAGGTGTCAACATATCAGCCCTAACAGCTGATTCTGTGCATCAGTTTGTCGGCTTCAATCTGTACTGCAACCATTAATTGACAGCGATTGGGGCGCAGAAGGGCAAAATGTGCCACGCTCGCTTGACTGCACACTGAGAACAGTTAGTATTAGCAAAATCTTATATAAACACACCGAGGTAGACTGAAACATGGCAGCCAAAAATATTTCACTTCCAAAGACACTAAAATCGCTGTTAGCCCTTGTTATGGTCTCAGCTGCACTTTTTATATCTGGATGTGTACCCAAGGTAGACGCCGTTGATTATACCAACCCCAATGCCGTTATCATTGATGTTCGGACTGCGGACGAATGGAATGGCGGACACATCAAGGGTGCTGTCAGAGTTGATTGGCAAAACATCAGGCAGGGCGTTGCGTCAATGGGTTTGGCACTGGATCAACCCATCTTTCTCTATTGCCAGAGTGGCAACCGAGCAGGTAAAGCAGAAAAGGTGCTACTGGATCAAGGCTATACGCAGGTCTACAACCTAGGTGGCTTGGTCGATGCTTCGAGATTAACGGGTATCAGCCCCGTTCGATAACGCTTGAAAGTAACCTGGCTATCAAAACGCTGATGGCCAGGTTAAATAGCATTAATGCCCGCTGTAGGAACAGAGGCTAAATACATTCAGCCCAGCCTCGCGCAACGCTTCACTCCCACCCAAATCCGGCAAGTCGATAACCGCACAGGCTGCGACAACATCTGCATCCATTTGTTTGATCAAGGCATAGGCAGCCAACATGGTTCCGCCCGTTGCAATCAAATCGTCGACGATTAAAACACGCTGACCCGGCTTGATGGCATCAATGTGCATCTCAACTTCAGCCGTTCCATACTCGAGCTCATAAGACACTGAGATCGATTCATAGGGTAACTTGCCCTTTTTTCTCACAGGCACAAAGCCGCAGCCCAATTGGTAGGCCATGGGTGCACCAATAATAAAACCGCGCGCATCAATTCCAACGATCAGATCAATACCCTGCTCCATAAAGGGATAGACCATATTGTCCATGGTCTGACGAAACCCCAATGGGTGCTCTAATAACGGTGTGATATCTCGGAACTGTACGCCCTTCTCAGGCCAATCTGCCACAGTACGGATGTACTGCTTAGGATCAAATGTAAAACCCATCTTGCTCTCCCAACATGCGATAAAAAAGGAGGCAAGCCTCCTTTTTGGATAGTACTTTCAAACAGTCAGGCTGTTACAAGAATGCGTAACGTACCAAACCAAGTCCTGCAATAACATAAACGCTGATGCTGATTTCGCTTGCCTTGCCTGAAAGCAACTTCACTGCAGCATAGGTTACGAATCCAGCAGAAATACCTTCTGCTATAGAATAGCTCAAAGGCATCATAACCGCAGTCACAACAACCGGTGCAGATTCAGTTAAATCGCTCCAGTCGATGTTAACGATGGTGCTGACCATCAACACGGCTACAAACAACAATGCAGAGGCAGTTGCGTAAGCAGGGATGCTCAGGGCCAATGGTGAGAAGAACAGGGATACCAAAAACAGTACCGCAA
>CAWUUZ010000072.1:0-8767 GCA_963925745.1 uncultured Pseudomonadales bacterium | reverse complement strand
AGGGGACATATTCTCCAAAGGGCACCATGCGTGTTTTGTTGTAGGCACCTGAGGCGGTGCCAAGCCCCATTGCGGCATTGTAGAACCGACGGCGTCCTTCGACCACGGGATCCATAATGATACCCGTCACGAATCCTGTCTGGGTGCTGTCACCCAGTGACTCTAGTTGGGTTAGAAAGGGTGTGGCGCGTGAGTGTAGCGCTGTGATGGCAGCCTCTGGCCATATGATCAGGTCGCTATCGGTATGGGGCAGCGACTGTGCAAGGTATTGGTCAAAATGTACCTGAATGTTACTGCCATCCCATTTGGTTTTCTGATCCACGTTGCCCTGTACAATCACGGCATCGACCTGGACACCGGTCTCAGCAACCCAATCTGTCTGCTGCAGTGTCCATCCGGCAGCGGTTATGAGTAACGAAAGGGTTGCTGCCCATAGGATGGAGGTTTTGCGGCGGGTAGCACCCGCAATGGCGCCGAGACTGGCCAGACCAGCAACCAATGCTGACAGACCAAATACACCGATAAGGGGTGCAAAACCCGAAAGCCAGGTATCGGTCAGGGCATAGCCGGCATAGAGCCAGGGGAAACCGGTCAGTAGCCAAGATCTAAGCCATTCAAACAGCAACCATAGGGCCAAGAATACCGGTGCTTCCAGCCAGCTGTCCGTCACCCGAAGTTTTGAATATAACCAAAACTGTAGTCCAAAAAGCAAAGCGAGTCCTGCGCAAAACAAGGACGTCAGCAGGACAGACAGTACGAAGGGCGTGCCCGAAACGGCCATGCTGGCACTGACCCAGCTGGTGCCAACACCAAAGGCACCCAGTCCATACAGCCAACCCAACAGGAAACGGTGCCCCTTTGGTTGGCGCAAAAGCAGGGCAGCACCTGCGACGGAGATAAAGGTCAGTGGCCACAGACCCAGGGGTGCGAGTCCCAGCGGGAAAAGTGACCCACCCAACAGGGCAGTCAGCGGGATCAGCAGTGGGTGCCGTAACAGCTTGGATCGGACTGAAGTCATGGGGTCGGTGGCTGCCTAATAAAGTTTATTTTGGCAGTGTTGCATGTTTGGTGTTTGTTGTCATGTCGGTTGCTGTTCATTTATAAGCCCACCGAAAACGGAATCAAATACAGGAAACTATTGAGCATTATCCAATTACTAGGCAAAATGCCCGTCCCTATTATAAAGGTGTTTTCATGTCAGATTTTGATGACATTCGCCCCATCCACGATGATGAAGTTTCTGAGGTCCTCAGTCGTTTGGCTCGGTCGAAGGAATTGATTCATGCGTTAATTGAATTCCGTTTTTCACGCTGGCCCAAATGGATCAAGGCCGTTATGGCCGCCGCAATTGGTTTTGCCTCTCGTCGTTTAAGCAAACGCGTTCACTACGTTCGCGAACTGCAAAATGCCGTAGCGCCCTATATGGAACGCATGATCAAAAAAACAACCCGTGAATTTACCATCACCGGGTTGAATGATCACGACATGACCAAGCCGTGCCTGTTTATCAGCAACCACCGCGATATTGCCCTAGACCCTGCCTTTGTAAACTGGGCGCTGTATGTTCAGGGCTATGAGACCATCCGAATTGCCATCGGTGACAACCTCCTGTCTCAGCCTTGGATCTCTGATCTGATGCGTTTGAATAAGTCCTTTATCGTGAACCGATCGGCCTCGTCAAAACGGGAAAAGTTGACGGCGGCCAAGCAACTTTCTGCCTATATCGCCTTCTCGCTGTTTGATGAGAAAGAGCATATTTGGATCGCCCAAAAAGAAGGTCGGGCCAAGGATGGTAATGACGTGACCAATCCGGCCATTATTTCAATGCTGGCGCTCAACAAGGCCAAAGAGGCTCCCCTTTCCGATTATCTGAACGATTTGCATGTTGTGCCTGTATCCATTTCCTATGAATATGACCCTTGCGATATTGTTAAGGCCAAAGAAATGGTCCAACTGGAAACCCATGGTCGTTACGACAAGGTCGATCGAGAAGACATCAACAGCATTTCAACGGGCATTACCGGCTTTAAGGGTGGCGTGCATGTGCACTTTGGCGTTCCGATCAAGGATGTGGATACCACCCGCGATTTTGCAGATCGGTTGGATGAGCAGATTCATAAAAATTATTATTTGTTTCCGTCAAACATCGCTGCGTCACAGTTGTTGGGGTGGGATATGGGTAAGCTGGTCTCTCCTTATGATGAACAAGCCCTGGCGCAAGCAAGGCTAGCGCTTCAATCGCGGTTAGAAGGTCTGGACGCACCCGTGATAGCCAAGGTTTTAGCCATGTATGCGATGCCTGTCATGAACAAGTCTAAAAGAGCGTAATCTGCATGAAGCGATTGAAATTTTGGGTACTGCACTTTAATGGAGACCACTCCTTAGTACAGATAGCCTTCATTAATTTCTTGGCGCTCAACCTCCATATCATGGTTGCCAATGCGCTTCCCACGGTTATTTTTGTGATCGAGAACCCTGTGATCCGTGCCCAGATTTATATGCTGTGGCTGGTGGGTGTTTTTGGGTTGCTGCTGCCGTGGCAATGGATTGGCTTGGTTCGCGCTGCCTGGTTTGAGTGGACCCGCCTAAAAACCCTGGGTGGTATCCTCACGGCTTTGCTGGTGTCGGTCTTTTCTACCTATCTGTTGGTACGCTATGTTGCGCCCACGCCACAGGCATTTATGACAGCGTTTCAGGTTGCACAATCTCAGGATGGCTTTAAGGCTGAGATCACCCGTATCAATGAGAGCACCCTGAGCTTATCGGGTGAATTACAGTTTGGTACCGCCAGAAAAATGGAAGGCTACCTGCGTGACAGCGCTATAACCACCTTAGAACTCTCAGTGACAGCCGGACAGCTCTATGAAGCACGGCGTCTGGCCAGTTTTGTTGAAAAACACGGCACCCTCATTAGGGTTGATGCGGTCTGTCTGACGCCCTGTACCCTGATTCTGGCATCGGGTGGCAAGAGAACCGTGTCGGCCGAAGCGCGTATTGGCTTCCAAAGCTACAAGGTGCTCTACCCTGACGATCGGTCACTGTGGTTTGTTGAGCAAAATCAGAGAAAAGACATGAAGCGTCTTGAAGCGCTTGGTGTGGACAGCTCGTTGATCCAAAAAAGCTTTTATACCCAGCTTTCCCCACCCTTCTGGGAGCCCGGTGCAGACCTGCTACTCGAGGGTGGTTGGATTGATGCTATCGTGCCTGCGTTCGATTCGGATTCGGATTCGGGTGCTGATGCTGCCACAGTAACGGTTCAATAGGCCGATGAGACAGGTGTGCCATGGGCGGTAAATCAAAATCACAGGGATTGGCTTCCTTAGGCGGTCTGGTGTATTCCACTGAAAGTGGGCGCCTTTGTCCGGCCTGTGAACACCCCATTGCTGATTGTCAGTGCAGTAAAGCCGATGTGATTTTGGGTTCAGGGCGTGTGACCCTTGGCCATGAAACCAAGGGCAGAAAGGGTAAGGGCGTGACCCTGATCAAAGAACTTGGCATGACGTCACAGGGATTGGATCTCTGTGCGCAGCAACTCAAAAAGCACTGTGGTACCGGAGGCAGTGTCAAGGGCAATGTCATCGAAATCCAAGGCGATCAACGCCTTAAAATCCAAGCCTTTTTGGCAGGACAGGGCATCACCGCCAAATTAACCGGTGGCAAACTCTAGTCGGTTGTATCGTCAGTATGAGACGGTGTTAGCCGTTCCATGCGACTCAACATTCCCCGCAATAGCTGCAATTCTTTACGTTCTAGGCGCGCACGCCGAAACAAACGCTGAAAGCGCGCCATGGTTTGGCCTTCGTGCTGTGGTTTTAAAAATCCAATGTGTGCCATGGTGCTTTCAAGATGCTCAAAAAACCGATTGAGGTCATCGACCATGGGATAGTCGTCCTGGGTGCTTTCTGTATGGGCAGTTGCCATGGGCGTAGCGTTGTTTTCTGGACCACCCGCAGTGCGTCTGTTTAACGTTCTGAGCATTTCATAACAGAGTATCTGAATGGCTGATGCAATGTTCATCACCGGGTATTCTGGGTTGGCTGGAATGTTGACCTGAAAATGGCACTGTTGAATCTCATCGTTGTGTAATCCCATACGTTCTCGCCCAAATACCAGGGCAACAGGACCTGATTGGGATTCCGATACCAGCATGTCAGCACAGCTTTCAGGCTGCAGCATGGGCAGGCTAAAGGTACGTTCTCTGGCGCTGGTGCCGATCACAAGGGTGCAGTCTCCTATCGCTTCTTCAAGACTGCCAACGACGGTCGCCTGATCCAGTACATCGGTTGCACCTGCTGCCATAGCCGTTGCATCTTCATGGGGATAGGCTTTCGGGTTTACCAAAACCAGATTGGTTAATCCCATGGTTTTCATGGCGCGCGCTGCAGAGCCAATGTTTCCAGGATGAAAGGTTTGAATCAATACAATGCGGATAGACGCAAGCTGTTCGGTAGGGGTCATAGGGAATTCTCATCTAGGCCTGCAGGGCAGGCCATCGGATTTTCTGGTTAACGGTGTGTGGGCATCTTTCTAACTTGGACAGTGATGACCTGATTGTCTTTGATCTGCAAGATTTCGAGGTAATAGAGACCCAGACGCAAACCCGTATTGGCATCTGGAATTTCTTCCAGATGTTCCAGGATCAAACCGTTGAGGGTTTTGGGACCATCGATTGGCAGATCCCAATTTAAGGTTTTATTGATCTCGCGGATGTTTGCCGAAGCATCAATTACAACACTGCCATCCCGCTGTGGATGGATGTCTTTGCTGTTGCCGATGGTGTCAGTTGTAAACTCACCCACAATTTCTTCTAGGATGTCTGCAAGGGTGATCAGACCTTGAATGTCGCCATATTCATCGACGACAAAGCCAACCGTCTTTTTCTCTTGCTGAAAATTAAACAGCTGCTGGTATAGGGAGGTGTTTTCCGGCACAAAATAGGGGTCTGTTGCTTTTTTGCTCAGCATCACCTTGCTGGGTTGATCAGCAAACAGGAATGTCGAGGCATCACGGATGTGTAGCAGACCAACCACCTTGTTAAGGTCACCCTTATAGAGTGGTAAGCGCGAGTATTCGATGTTTTTACATTGCTCGGTGATGGTGTCGATATCGTCGTCTAGGTCGATGCCAGAGACTTCACTGCGCGGCACCATGATGTCGTTCACCCGAACATTTTCCAATTCGAGGATGCCCAGCAGCATGTTTTGACGCTCAATGGTTAATTGGTGGGCGCTTTCGTTAACCAGGGTCTTAAGTTCGTCCTTGGTTAGGGCGTCATCATGTCCGGACCGTCTGCGTATGCGCAACATCCAGAGAATCAAATCGACCACATGGTTAATTAACCAAATTGCCGGATAGAAGAGGGTGATCATGGGGCGCAAGACGTAGCTTGCAGGGTAAGCTATCTTCTCGGGGTACATCTGGGCAAGGGTCTTGGGGGTAATCTCTGAAAACAGCAGAATAACAAGGGTAAGGGCAACGGTACCGACTGCAATAGCAATGTCTTGATTCTCTGGCCACAGACGCAGTGCCAGAACCGTGGTGGTCGATGCAGCGGCGATGTTAACCAGGTTGTTGCCAATCAGAATGGCGCTAATCAAGCGTTCTGGCGCCCCTAACAGGGCCCGTGCTTTCCTGGCACCCTTATGGCCTTGGTTGGCAAGGTGCTTGAGGCGGTACCTATTGAGCGACATCATGCTCGTTTCTGAGCTTGAGAAAAAAGCAGAGAGGAATATGAGAAGTGCCAGAAACGAAAATAAAAACTCTGTCGAAAGATCGTTCAAAAAGGATTGTCCTTTAATGTAAGTAGAAAGCTTTTTTAATGAGTTACACCTTCAAAGTCAAGGCGCGATGGGCGTCTCGCACATTAGAGCACGAATTCGAAAGCGAATTTGCTGCCCATGAAGGCGATCAATAAAATGGCAAAAGCAACGAGTGTCCAGCGGGCTGCTGTTCTGCCGCGCCACCCGTTCTTAATATGTCCGACTAACAACACCGCATAGGTAATCCACGACAGCAGGGTTAATAGCGTCTTCTGAAAGAGGTGTTGCGTAAACAGATCTTCGACAAAAAAGAATCCGGTTGAAATAGCGAGCGTGAGGCCAATCATACCAACAACCAACATCTCCCAAAGCAATCTGTCCATGGTTTGAAGTGGTGGTAAACCCCAGGCCATGCCTGCGGGACGGTGAGATTTTAATCTGCGGTCTTGCAGCAGAATCAAAATGGCATGGGTCGCGCTGATGGTCATCACACTGTAGGCAAGTATCGAGATGATGATGTGAGACAGGATGCCTGGGCTATAGTGTTTGGGGGCAAATCCTGTCGAAAAGAAATGCGCCATGATGACGGCCACCACACTGACAGGCAGCAGGGTGAGCAGTAGGTTATCGGTTGGCTTGTTGTAAGCGCTGACGACCAACAGGATGCTAAAAAACAACGCGATCATGGACGAAATTTTGTAGAAACCAAAATCAACGCCCGCCACGGTAACCATGCTCTGATAGACGGTAATGGCATGAAATACCACACCTGCACCAGCAATCAAGAAAATGGTGGAGCGGCTGGTGTCAGATTTCTTTAAAATACGTCTAAATTGCAAGACAATCGTTGCAATGTAGCAAGCAATGGTGATCGACAAGTAAATCATGCTGCCTCGACAGAAAGAAGAAAATACTAAGGCGATAAACTAGCATACTGGCAGTGAATTTCACATAGGATTTAAGGCACATTTGCTCCATTTGACTGTTGTGAGCTGCATTTTTCTTGAATGGGGTCGATGTGATTATAAAACCGTGATTGAAACAGACCTGCTGAAACTTTGTGAATGGGGTTGCGTGGGTTTCATGGGTGAAATCCTGCACACAGCCTTACAGGGTATTGGCTGTGAAAATCACAGCCAATGAGCAGCATCGAATTGCCTTCTTTTTGACAGAGGAGGTGAGTTCGGCACTTTTATTCCGTATAATCCCAGCCCTATTATCGAATCCTAGGATAGCCAGCCACCATGTTTAAGAATTTGACCGATCGTTTGAATCAAACGCTCAAGACCATTACCGGTCAGGCGCGTCTTACCGATGACAATATTAAGGCGACCTTGCGCGAAGTGCGTATGGCATTGCTTGAGGCAGACGTCGCGCTGTCGGTGGTAAAGACCTTTATTGAACGGGTGCGTGAGCGCGCTGTTGGTTCTGAAGTCGGTCAGTCATTAAATCCTGGGCAACAATTTATCAAAATCGTGCATGCTGAACTTGTGCACGTTATGGGTGAGGCCAACGAAAAGTTAGACCTGGCCGCCCAACCGCCGGCAGTGATCCTGATGGCAGGTTTGCAGGGTGCAGGTAAAACCACAGCAACCGCGAAACTGGCCCGATTTCTGATCGAGCGCGAGAACAAAAAAGTGATGGTGGTGTCGGTTGACGTCTACCGTCCAGCGGCTATCCAGCAATTAAAAACCTTGGGTGATGATGTTGGTGCGGTAGTTTTCCCAAGCACTGGCGATCAAAAACCCGTAGACATTGCCTTGGCGGCCTTGGCTGCAGCGAAAAAGCAGTATGTTGATGTACTGATACTCGACACCGCAGGTCGTTTGGCGATTGACGAAGACATGATGGCTGAAATAAAACAGCTGCATACCTCGATCAAGCCAGTCGAAACGCTGTTTGTTGTCGACGCCATGACGGGTCAGGATGCGGCAAAAACGGCCTTGGCCTTTTCTGAAGCCTTACCCCTAACGGGTGTGATTCTGTCTAAGACCGATGGTGATGCCCGTGGTGGTGCTGCCCTGTCAGTTCGTCAAATTACGGGTAAACCCATCAAGTTCTTGGGTGTCGGTGAGAAAACCGATGCATTGGAAGCCTTCCACCCAGACCGTGTTGCCTCGCGTATTTTGGATATGGGCGATGTACTGTCGCTGATTGAAGAAGTGGAACGTAAGGTTGATAAGGACAAGGCTGAAAAGCTGGCGGAAAAACTTAAGAAAGGCAAAGGCTTTGATTTACAGGATTTTAGAGACCAATTGACCCAGATGAACAGCATGGGTGGGTTGGGCAGTCTTATGGAAAAAATGCCGGGCATGAACCAGATGGGTGCTGCCGGTATGACCGGTAAAATGGCCGGTGCTGAGAATCACATGTCCCAAATGGGTGTTGTCATTGACTCCATGACTCCGCTTGAGCGTGCCTTCCCCGATAAAATCAATGGATCACGCAAGCGCCGTATTGCCATCGGTTCTGGAACACAGATTCAAGACGTGAATCGGGTCCTTAAGCAGCACAAGCAGATGCAGAAAATGATGAAGAAAGTCGGTGCCAAGGGTGGCATGGCCAAGATGATGCGTGGCATGAAGGGTATGATGTCATCTGGCGGTGGTTTCCCTGGTGGCATGCCACCGGGTATGTAAACCGCGGCTAAGACGCAGTCGGCGCGAAGGCGCTGACGTGCTTGGCGAGGTCTACCGTATCTTCAGATACGGTGCCCAACACCCGATCCTGCTTTCGGGACAGTTGGTAATCGTACATGCGGTCGTAATAGTGGGTCAGCAGCTTTTCAATCCAAATCCGGTGACTCTCAATCACACCACTGTGTTTATGTAGGTCGAGTGCCACTTCCAAATCGGTTCGAATTTCTTGCCACAACAATCCCCCCAGACGCTTTTTAACACGGTCTATGGCTGACAGCATGGCTGCGCTGTAGGTATCGAAACCTGTCATGGCGCCCATGGCATCGGTATATTCACCTGATAGTTCGATCACATAGTCCTGAAGCACAT
>CAWUUZ010000071.1:0-3657 GCA_963925745.1 uncultured Pseudomonadales bacterium | reverse complement strand
CGCACGACCGTAGCCTGTGCTGCCACGGTAATTGATATCCAAAATCGCAAAGCCGCGGCTGGTCCAAAACTGCTTACGTACATCCAATTCTGGTGTCGTTGAACTGGTAGGGCCGCCATGTAAAAACACCAACAGGGGTGGGGTTGTTCCCTTCGGTGCAGCAAAGTCAGTGTTGTGGGGTGGGTAATAAAAGCCATGCGCAATCTGTTCATCACTGGTAGGGAAGGTCACCGTTTGGGGTGCCGAAATCAGTTCCAACGACGGTGATTCACCCTGGCTGCGTTGCAGTACGGTCCACTGTCCGGTATCTATAGCAACATCCAGGATGCAACTGCTGTGGGTAGGCGAACCAGCAACGACCAGCAAGTGATCTTCAAATACCGACACATGGTCAAAATGGTCGAAGGGCAGAGTAAGGGGTTTTGCACCGGTTGCAATGCCTCGGGCATCAAGCGATAGCGTCACCAAGGATTCACGCCCACCGGATGCACGAATCGCAATGATGTCGCCATTGTCTCGAAAACCGTAGGTATCATGTCCGAATTGCCAGTGGGCCACCCCATATTCTGCGTCATCTACCCAGACCGCTACGATGTCGTCGTGGCCGTCCCAACGAAAGAGGTTCCACCAGCCCGATACGTCGGAGGCAAAGTACAGCATGCCATTGGCTGCCCACCTGGGATGGCAAATGGCACTGTTAGGATCGCCGAGACCCGCACCAGCCAGACACCGAGGCAAGGCGTCTGTTTGCCTGCTCAGATCCATCACCCACAGAGAGGTCGACTCCCAGGGCATGGAAGGTTGGTTCCATGAGAAAAAAGCCAGTTGGCTGCCATCGGGGCTCAGTACGGGAGCGGCATAGAAGTCGTCGCCACTGACCAGCGTCTCTACTAGCCCCGTAGCAATGTGAATACCCACTAACCTGTTCTCGGGTGGGCTATCAGCAGCACTGTGATCTTCCAAAACACAGATAAGCCTTTGGCCGAGGCTATCAAATACCGCATTGGCGTAGCGGTAAGGTCCTTCAGATGTCAGTGCCGTCGGCTGCTGTTTCGGATCAGCGAGTGATGCGCGATAGATTCTGTGATCGGCAAAATGGGTAAAAAACACCTTGTCGTCGACAATCAGATATTCGCCGCCGCCGTATTCATGCACCCCACTGCGGGCATTAAAGGGCGCGGGTATCAGGTCTCTCGCCTGTACGCCATTTTCCTGTTGCACAATCACCGACCGACCACCTTCATGAGGGCGTTGCTCGACCCAAGAGGCACCGGTTTTTGTTAAACAGGGGCTACCCAGTCGTAGGCTATTGCTCACCACGCTATCGGCGGTTATCGGTGACGTCCAACTGCCATAGGGCAAAACGGTTTGGGTGCATGGAAAAACTCCCTATGGGGTACATTGTTGGAAACACGAAATCTGCTGTCACCATCAGGCCAGACAGGGCATTTACAGGACGAGCGACAAGGGCGGCCTAGCCCACCGATCAGTGCCCCAATCATGCCATAACATCAGGCGATGCGGTCGAAAATCACTAGTGTCATTTTGTATTTTCCCTTACCATGATGTGAACCAGATCACTTAATAACCAAACGGATGAATCCTGTGAAAACTGATATCGTAATTTTGGCTGCCGGTAAAGGCACCCGAATGAAGTCTGCACTGCCAAAAGTCATGCATCTTTTGGCGGGTCGCCCCTTGGTCAAGCATGTCGTTGACACCGCGGGTCAGTTACAGCTATCTCAGACGCCTCAGATCCATGTCGTTATTGGTCATGGTGCAGAAAAGGTTGAAACCTACTTTGCAGGCACCGACGTCAACCTCGTTTATCAACTTGAACAACTCGGCACCGGCCACGCTGTGGCGCAGGCATTGTCAGAGATTGCACCAGACGGCGTCACTCTGGTGCTCTATGGCGACGTACCGCTCACCGCCACAAACAGCCTCGAAACCCTTTTGGCTAAGGTTACGCCCAAGAGCATGGGCCTGCTTACCGCCATTCCCGCCAGCTCAAAGGGCTATGGCCGTATCGTGCGCAATGCTCAGGGTTTGGTTACCGCCATCGTTGAAGAAAAAGATGCTTCGGATGCACAGCGAGAGATCAAAGAGATCAACACTGGCATTCTCGCCATTGAATCACGCCACCTCCATGAGTGGCTGCCCAGGCTGTCTAACAGCAATGCCCAGGGCGAATATTACCTAACAGACGTGATTGCAATGGCAGTGGCGGCTGGACTGACGGTTGAGACCGTGAATCCCAATGAAATTGAAGAAACCCTCGGTGTGAATAACCGCATACAGCTAGCAGAGCTGGAACGTTTTTACCAGTTACAGCAAGCAGAATACCTGATGACCAATGGCGCGAGCCTTGCCGACCCATCACGTATCGATGTGCGTGGTACGGTCACAACGGGTCAAGACTGTGCCATTGACATCAATGCGGTGTTTGAAGGTACCGTCATACTGGGCAACAATGTCATCATTGGCCCCAACTGTGTTCTCAAGAATTGCCAGATCGGTGATGGCTCTCATATTGAAGCCAATACCGTGATCGACGATGCCGTTATTGGTGTCGATTGCCATGTCGGTCCTTTCGCCCGAGTGCGACCAGGCACGATACTCGAGCAGGGCGCCAAGCTGGGCAACTTTGTTGAAATCAAGAAAGCGCACATCGGCAAGGGCTCAAAGGTAAACCACCTGACCTATGTGGGTGATACCGTCATGGGCGAAGGCGTGAACATTGGCGCCGGCACCATTACCTGCAACTATGATGGTGCCAACAAATATGTCACCACCATTCACGACAATGTCTTTGTGGGATCCAATTCAACGCTGGTAGCCCCGGTAACCCTTAATGAGGGTGCCTTTGTGGGTGCTGGCTCCGTAATCACCAAGGACATCCCTGCAGGGAAACTGACCATTGGTCGTGCCAAGCAGGTGACGATAGAGAGCTGGAAACGCCCTACCAAGGCGCCAAAATGATCCAAGCGATTTTATTTGATTGTGACGGTGTGCTGATGGATACCGAACGTATGGCAAATGAAATCAATGCCGAATTACTGCAGTTAGCGGGCATTCCCATGACCTATGATGACTGCCGGCAGCATTTAACAGGTCGCACCGAAATGGGTGTGCGCCAATATATCGCCGAAAATTTTGCAGGGAAGGGTCCCAACTGGGACGCAGGCTCTCAAAAGTGGAACGCGCGTTTTCGGCAACAGGTTCAGGAAACACAACCGGTTATGCTCGGCGCGGTGCGCATGTTAGAAGCGCTCACATTGCCCTATGCAGTGGTGACCAATGCGGGTTTTGATGACATGAATTTTAAATTTGACGTAACCGACTTGGGACGTTTCTTTCATCCTGAATTACGGTTTAGCGGTCAACACCTCAATATGCCAAAGCCCGACCCCGGTGCCTATTTGGCTGCGGCGCGAAAATTGGGAATCGCACCGCAACACTGTGTGGTGGTTGAAGATTCTGTCATAGGTGTACAGGCAGGGTTGAATGCGGGCATGCAGGTCTGGGGTTTTACCGCTGATGCGAATGAAACAACGCTGTTAACAGCGGGCGCTCACCGGTGTTTCAACCATTTGGACCAGCTGATAGGGCTGGTGGACTACACTAATAATACAAAAATGACCGGCGTTGCTGGGT
>CAWUUZ010000070.1:0-7983 GCA_963925745.1 uncultured Pseudomonadales bacterium | reverse complement strand
TGTCCTAAGTAAAGCCGTGACATTCCAGAATCCTATAGCAGGATTCTGGAGTTTTTACCCATCACGCTATTTGAGATTGCGCATACTTAGCCGCACCCACAATACCCGCTATATTCAGCAACTTTGCTGGGTTTACAGGTGCCTTGACGGTTAAATGGTGCCGAAACTCCTCAAGGTGCTTGCTCGCGCCACCGCCAATAATAAAGGTATCCGGATAGAACAACCCTTCTAACGTCATGAGATAGGCATTAAAGCGGTCGCTCCACGCTTCCCAATCCAGTTTCAATTTCTTGCGGGTAGAATCGGCTGCATATTCCTCAGCCTCATGGCCATTTTCCAGCCAAATATGACCCAGTTCTGTATTGGGTACCAGGACGCCATTCATAACCAAGGCGGTTCCCAACCCAGTGCCTACTGTGATGACAATCACCAAGCCAGACCGCGCATGCGCATCGCCAAAATGACATTCCGCTAGCCCTGCCACGTCAGCGTCATTGGCCACCGATACGGGGCAACCTGTCGCCTCTGAAAACAGCGTTTCAATATTTAAGCCTATAAAGGCGTCATCCACATTCGAGGCGGTTCTTGCGATGCCATATTGGATGGCGGCTGGAAAGCCAATTCCGATAGGACCCTGCCATTGGAAATGTTCACACAGTTCCGCAACAACGCCCGCAACAGATTGTGGGGTCGCAGGCTGTGGGGTCGCTATTCGGTGTCGCTTGGACACCAGAGTGCCCTTGTGGCAATCGACGATCGCGCCCTTAATACCTGAACCGCCAATATCTATACCCAATATTTTCACGCAGCGATCTCCCAATCCGTTCTGTGCCCTATCTGATGTCCCTTATGTGGTTCAGGGTGCCAACAGAATGTCGGGTGTCAGTTCCAGTGCTGTTTTGTCATTTGACAGCCACAGCGTACCATTTTCAATCGTGACCTGAATCTGCATGTTGCGCTCAGACAGGATGGCCAATGCCTCACTGTCTGACTTGTTGATCGACAAGACCGTGAGATTCTTGATCTGCTTTAGCGCACTCTCATTCTTTTTCCACCACATGGTTGCCGTGTTACCACCATAGGACAGAACGACGACCGCATCACTGCGACCCGAAGCCTTCTTTAACCATTTCTCATCAGGCAAGCCCACATGAATCCAACGAAGAATCTGACCTGTGAGGTCTTTCTGCCAGACGTCAGGCTCTTCTTCGGCAGACAGCCCCTTTGAAAATACCAGATCTTCATGGGCATAGAGAACGAATGCCAACAGGCGCATCATCATGCGTTCATCGGTTTCAGACGGGTGCCGCGCCAGTGTCAGGCCATGCAGCGCATAATAATGTCGGTCAAGATCGCTGATCTGAACATCAGCTTTAAAAATAGTCGCTTTTTGCGCCATGGTGGTCATTTACCCAAATAAAAGTGGTCTATCCAATATCCGTTATACCGCCAAGGGTGCGTCAGCGCGCGTGATAATCCAGCACTGGTGTATTTTTTGGTTGCGCTTAAAGTCCTTGGGTATCGATTGTGCTGATATGTCTTGGATACTGTACTGGGATGCCAGGTCAGCATCGAGTTTGAAACCGCGGCGGTTGTTACTAAATACCAGTTTGCCACCCACATCCAAATGCTTCATTGCCAGCGCAATAAGCTCGGCATGGTCACGTTGGATATCCAGGGTTTCATGGGTTTTCTTAGAGTTCGAGAAGGTCGGTGGATCCATAAAGATCACATCAAAGACCTCTTCTTTGTTTTTATAGTCTTTCATCCAGGCACGGCAATCTGCAGCAACCAACTTGTGACGCGCCTCGGTCATACCGTTGGCGTCAAAGTTACGTTTTGCCCAGAGCAAATAGGTATTGGACAAATCGACACTGACACTCGATTTTGCGCCACCCATGGCAGCGTGAACGGTTGCTGCTGCGGTGTAGCAATAGAGGTTGAGGAACCGCTTACCCTTTGCCAACGTAGCCAGCTGCTGCCGAATAGGACGGTGGTCCAAAAATAGACCGGTATCGAGGTAATCTGTCATGTTGACGAGCAGATTGACGCCACCCTCTACAACGGCAAATTCCTGTCCCGCCTGAGACAAACGGTTATATTGGCGCTGGCCTTTCTGACGGCTGCGTTCTTTTAAAACGATGCGGTCCGCTGGCACACCCAAGGCAACTGGCAATGCAGCCAAAATGTCGGCCAAACGTGCCTTGGTTTTCTCTTCCGGTATTTCACTGGGGGCGGTGTACTCTGACACATGCACCCAATCGTTATAGCGATCCACCGCTGCCGAATATTCTGGAATATCGGCGTCATAGACCCGATAAGCCTGCCACTGTTCACGCTTGATATCATTCTTGAGCGATTTGAGGTTTTTACGAATGCGGTTGGCCACCATACGGGCGCCTTCAGACAATCTGGCCAGTGCTGCATCCTGATTTACTTCAACAGATACCATTGGGTCATTGCCGTGCATGCGCCAGGTGTCATTGATCTTGAAGTTAAACAATTTACAGTCAATAGGACCGTTGTTTAACCGGTAAAATTTATGGGCACGGTAACCTACTGCCTTGGCCAGTTCTGGATTGCCTGTAAACACACTGGCTTGCCAATCCTGTAGTTCACGTCCCATAACCTGACCCAGATAGCGGTACAGGCCCATCAAGGCATGTTCTTCACCCAGTCGCTGACCATAGGGTGGGTTACACACCATCAAGCCAGGTGTGAGCGTAAGGTGGGTCGGCATTTGCCACTGGGACAATTCTTTGCGGTAGGCCCAGACATGGCCCTTTACCGCGGCTCGGTCAATGTTATGCAGTGATGCCTGTACGGCACCAGGATCGGCATCATAGCCCAATATGGGTGGAATCTTATCCTCAGAGGCAGCGCGTCTTTCACGGGCCTCTGCGGTTAGGGTGATCCAGAGTGCTGCGTCGTGCTGCAGCCAGCCTGTGAAGCCCCAATAACGGCGTGACAGCCCTGGCGCACGGTCACCCGCCATCCAAGCTGCTTCAATCAGTAAGGTTCCCGAGCCACACATGGGGTCAATTAAGGCGCCCATACGGCTTGCCACTTCTGGCCAGCCTGCGCGGATCAAAATCGCGGCAGCAAGGTTCTCTTTGAGCGGCGCCTGTGCGCCATCCAGTCGGTAACCACGACGGTGCAGCGGTTCACCTGAAATATCAATCGCTACCCGTGCGCTGCCCTTGCGGATGCGGACATCAATGGTGATGTCAGGGTCATTTTTGGCGACGCTGGGACGCAGACCCGTCTCGCGGCGAAACTGGTCAACGATGACGTCCTTAACGCGCATGGCGCCGAAGAGTTCATTGTTGACGTCTTTGAGTGTGCCAGCAAAGTTGACGCGTAAGGAGCCAGAGGCGCGCATGTGCTGTGACCAATCGATTTTAGCCACCTGATCTGCGACCTGTTCCATCGTGGTAGCAGGTCCTTCCTCCAACGTCAGCAAGATACGAGATGCCAAACGCGACCAGAGACACAGGCGATACAGTGTTTCTGTGTCTGCAGTTCCCATGACGCCACCAGTGGTTTCGGTCACATCTTGCAAGCCAAGTGCGATCACTTCTTCACGCAATAATGACTCAATGCCTTTTGGGCATGATACAAAAAGGGAGTTCATGTAGGTCGGTGCCTCTTAAATGATGTGCATAGATTATTGCGCTATATCAAAAGCCAATAATGCTTAAATAAAATAATAAAAATGGTTTCAATGGACTTCTAAGTACTTGATTCAGGTAAGAACGAGACCCAGTAGACGGCCTTTATTGCCTGAGGTTATAAAAAATTGATACTTATAAACAATAAAACATCGACTCAGTGCCAACAGTTCCGTATTTTTAATGCTGGGCTTAAAGCCTACCAATGCTACTAGGCGTTCAATAACAAAGATTATAATGAAAAAGCGTCTACACTTCATTGGATCGTTGAATTGTTTTGTAATAGAGGCAAAATCTATGAGAAGAATTAAGCGTGATATGTCAGAACGAGCATTTCAAAGAGGATATCTAGCAGGTCTACATGGAAAATCAAAAGACAGTTGTCCCTCGGACCAGTCCACATTACACCAACAATGGGTGAATGGTTGGCGAGAAGGCCGCATCGACAATTGGGAAGGTAAAACGGGCGTGAGTGCCGTACATCGGATAGCAGAACTCACAATGCATTGATCACCCACGAATCATAAAGATAAAAAAAGCGCCTCTGGCGCTTTTTTTAGGTCTTTTTTACAGCCAAATGTCTTAGCTTTTTATGATCCGTGAGGCAATTTCAAACACATCTGGGCTCACGTCATCTAGGTCCAATATGCGCTGTAGCTGCTTTCTCATCAAAGCCTGGCGACTGGCATCCAATCTTGGCAATACCCGGAAGGCTGCGGTCATTTTGCCAGCAATCTGGGCATTAACCTCATTTAGCACCATGATCTGTTCGGCGATAAATTTATAGCCAGATCCATCAGACTTGTGAAACTGGGTCACGTTACGCTGACTAAACATACCCACAACGCTGCGGACATGGTTTGGACTACGAATATTAAAGCGTTCATTGGCAATCAAGGCGCGCGCAGTGGCAACATCGGTCTTAGAACTCGCTGCCTGTACGCCAAACCAATGTTCTACCATCAAGGGGTCATGAGACCAATCTTTAATAAAGTGGCCATAGAGTGATGTACGGACGCTCTCATCGGCTACTTCTGACAGACAGGCCATAGCGGCTGATCGGTCGGTAAAGTTATTGCCCTTGTGAAACTGCTGCCAAGCCAGTGCAGTGTGCTGTGGGTCATCAAGGGTCATCAAATAATCCAAACACAGATTCTTCAACGCACGGCTGGCCACGCCTGCTGCCTCAAAAGCGTAATCACGGTCATCACTTAAGGCTTTGTATGTGGCTTCAAAGTCTTGACGCAAGCCATCAGCAATTTGGCGTTTTACAAAGTTTCGCGCCAAACGAATGGCATCAACATCCACCACCGCCATCTTTTCAAAAATTTGGGTTTCTGGTGGCAAGGTCAACATGCGCGCAACCACGGCGGGGTCAATATCCTTGTTACGAATAACCGCTTGCAAGGCAAAGATGTAATCGTCGTGGACATCCATCGGCTCGCCTGCATGGGCGCGCGTCACATTGGTCATCAAGACGTTAAAAGCCAAACGCTGGCTCGCATCCCACTGATTAAAGGCGTTGGAATCCTTGGCCATCAAAAAGGCCAATTCCTCGGTTTTATAATCGAAGGTCAGGTTGACTGGCGCACTAAAATCTCGCAGCAATGACGGCACCGGCTTTGACGAAACACCCTTGAACACAAAGGTTTGCTTGGCCTCGGTCAGCGCCAAAACACCGGTCTGCGCATTCCAAGACGACGCTGGAGTCACGTCTATCCGCATGTCGTTGCCTTCAGCATCCAGCAAACCCAGTTTGATCGGAATCAGCATGGGTAGCTTGTCTGACTGATCTGGTGTTGCTGCCAAAGACTGCTGAAAGGTGAGGTGGTATTCCTGACTCTCAGCGTGGTAGGTATCGGTCACCTGCACACTGGGGGTACCCGCCTGCTCATACCAGAGCATGAATTGGCTAAAGTCAAAACCACTCACGGCGTTCATGCTGCTGATAAAGTCTTCAATGGTCGCTGCTTCACCATCATGGTGATCGAAGTAGTGGTCTGAACCTTTGCGGAAGGTCTCTGCACCCAACAGCGTGCGGATCATTCCCACAACTTCAGCACCCTTTTCGTAAATGGTGGTGGTGTAAAAGTTGTTGATTTCAATGTAGGCAGAGGGCCGCACAGAGTGCGCCATCGGGCTGGCATCTTCAGAAAACTGTCGCGATTTCAGTACGGTAACATCGTCCATACGCTTCACTGCAGCTGAATGGAGATCAGCGGTAAATTGGCTGTCACGGTAGACGGTAAAACCTTCTTTCAGACTGAGCTGAAACCAATCGCGCAGTGTCACACGGTTGCCAGACCAGTTGTGGAAATACTCATGGCCAATTACGGCTTCAATGTCTTCAAACTGGGTATCGGTGGTGGTGTCGGGATGTGCCAACACGCGCGACGAATTAAAGATATTGAGACCCTTATTTTCCATCGCACCCATGTTGAAATAGTCTGACGCCACTATCATATAGAGATCGAGGTCATACTCGCGGCCATAAGCCTCTTCATCCCAAGCCATTGCACGCTGTAAGGCACCATGGGCAAAGTCAGTCTTGCTGGCATTGTGCGCCTCTACAAACAACCGTAGGCTTACGCAGCGACCTGATTGGGTAACAAATTCACTGTCACTTCTGACCAACTGACCCGCCACCATCGCAAAGAGGTAGGCTGGTTTTTTGAAGGGGTCGAACCATTCGGCAAAATGACGTCCGTTAGGCAAATCACCACTACCCATGGGGTTGCCGTTGCCCAGCAATACCGGAAAGGCCTCTTTGTCTGCCTCTATGCGGGTGGTAAACACCGCCATGACATCCGGACGGTCCAAATACCAGGTGATCTTACGGAAGCCTTCGGCTTCACACTGGGTACAAAACATGGTGCCTGAGGCATAGAAACCTTCCAAACTGGTGTTGGTTTCAGGGTGAATAACCACCACCGTCTTCAAGAAAAAGGCATCAGGAACCTGAGACAGGGTCAGGGTCGTGTCGGTTAATTGATAGTCGGCCGCTGACAGCAACTTGCCATCCAGAGACACCTGTTGGGTCGCCAAATCTTGACCCACCAGGGATAACGTCGAGGTTACTTCTGACGCTGCGGGATTGCGCTTGACGGTCAATTCGGTCGTAACACGGGTCTCGCCATCTAATATCTCAACGAGAAGTTGTACGGTTTCGATCAAAAATTCTGGCGCCTGATAATCTTTTAAGAAAATCGTTTTGGGTTGTGCTTCGTTCATGAATTTACCTACTGCTTATTAATGGGATGCAAACAACTGCACCTGATATCCCGTATGACGGCGTATATTGACTACGCCTTGATCAAAAATAAGGTACTGCCCCTTGATGCCCAATAGCTGCCCACCAATTTCCGACTGCTTGTCAAAAGAAACGGAGGTCACCTTTTCCGGATAGACATCAACGGGATATTGAAACTCAAAGCTTTCACCTTGGCGGATCATCTGTACATGCTGGTGGCCATACTGTGCAACCAAATCTTGCAAGGGCTTTTCACAGGCTGTAAAGAGTCGGTCGCGGTGGGCGGCCATATCTTCAACTGTCGCCTGTGCCTTTAGCATGTTACGCCAGTTGGTCTTGTCGGAAACCTGCTGCTTTAAAATGACTTCAAACAAGCCTGACAGATAACGGCTCGACACCCGCGCGATCACCAGACCCTGGGTTGCACCCTGATCTAACCAGCGCACCGGCACCTGTCCTATTCGGGTGATACCGACTTTGATCTCTGAACTGTTGGCAAGATACACATAATGCGGTTGTTGGCAGACGCGTTCAGCCCACTCAGGCTCTCGGCAAGTCCCCTGAGACAGGTGACACTTTTCAGGACTCATCATGCAGCTGTCTGCCTGAGCCAGGGTCAAAAAGTGCTCGTAACACAGACCCTGATAACTTTTTGGGGTTGGCGCGCCACAGTGGCTACAGCGAATGGTGCCGTCAAAGACAAATTTAAGCGACTTACCAATCCACTCATTCAGGGGAATCAGTTTGCCAGACAATTCTAGGGTATAGCCGACATTTTGTTTGGCATCGACACTGGTCAGCATTTTATCAAGGACGCCGGTGCCCAATAGGGTATTGGTGGGTTGTGAAAACAGGTCGTCCATCATGAATAGGGATCCAAAATATCGATCAAATTGATGGGCTGAAGTTCGACCCCACGCTCGGTCACCTTCTTGCCAAGTTCAACAAAGCCTGTGTGCTGCTCTGGCGGCAGATTCTTCAATTCATAGGCAATCACGGCTTGCATGCAATGCTCTTTTTGCTCTTGGGTTAGCGCTACGCCATTGGGCCACTTGCTCAGTT
>CAWUUZ010000069.1:0-2760 GCA_963925745.1 uncultured Pseudomonadales bacterium | reverse complement strand
AGATTTCATAGGCAGGGTGAGCAGTTGATTAACACCGAGTTCACTGCGTATCGTTTCAGGAAGACCGCGGCTTTCAGGCCCAAATAACAACACATCATTGTCCTGATAGTCGATCGCATTATACCGCTGTGTTGCCTTTGTCGAAAAACCAAAAATACGGCTGAGGCTGCCCCCATTGGCAACATGCCACTGCTGGAAATCAGCCCAGCTACCGTGAATATGGACATTGGCAAACTCGTGGTAATCCAAACCAGCGCGCACCAGGGCTTTGTCTGACATATCAAAGCCTAGGGGCTCGATGAGATGTAACACCGCACCCGTATTGGCACACAGGCGAATGATATTTCCGGTATTGGGTGGGATTTCAGGCTCAAATAACAGAATATTTAGGTGCATGGGCGTCAGGATTTCTCAAAGGCGGGGTTATTAGAGCCAGGGTGAGAGGCAAAAAACACCCTGAGTAAAAGTGAATGAGAATACTTAGATAGTCATATTCAATGTAGAACTTGTTCTAAAGATACCATAATATGTTGCTATGCAATCTAGGCTAACGTAGAAACAGAGTGACAGCAGCTAGGCACGTAGCGTTGACATGACATTACGGAAAGAATTTGCAGCGCTGTTGCTCGAACCAACCTAAAAATAACAAGGGTTAGCTCCTGCACCTGTGCTCACTTATACGGCAAAAAGGAAGGGTCGTTTGGCAATTTCAGATACGCAGCATTCAGTTCGACAAAATGTCGCCAGCGCAATTGTTTGTGAGGGGCAGCTCTATGTTGCCGCTGTGCAACTCCATGCGCACCAGGCTCCCGAACTGATGCTCTCTATTTCTGAACCCTTAGTCTCTGCTGATACGCTTGGTGCCCAAGTTTCCAAGATTGCACGCGAGGCAAACCTAAAGGGTTATTCGTGGAACTTTACCTTGAATAGAGGCGACTACCAGTTGGTGCAAACCGACGTCCCCGATGTACCTGATGCCGAGGTTGAGAACACTTTAAAACTGAAGGCCAGCGACCTCATTCACTTGCCGCTTTCCGAAGCTGCCATTGCTGTCAGTCGATTTCCCACAGAAGCGTACCGAGGCCGCCTCAAGATGGCCTATATCATTGCAGCAAACCGTCCTGATTTGATCGCGATTCAAGACCAGTTCGGCCTGAATGGTCTCAAGCTCTCAAGTATTGATATTTTAGACATGGCAATGCGGAATCTCGCACTCTTAGTCAGCGACAAACCCTGCTATGCAACCTTTACCCTCGGCATGAAAAAAAGCAGTATCAACTGCTATTTCAATGGCCACATGTGCCTGCAGCGAGACATTGATATCACCAGTGTTGATCTGGTCATCGGCACATCCGATCAACATGCAACCTCTACCAGTAGCCAACGTGAATTGAGCTTGGCAACCCTGACGTTAGAAGTACAACGCTCCCTCGATTATTTTGAAAGCCAGCTGGCATTGGGTGCTATTGCCGACATCTTGGTGGTTGCGCCAGAGTCGTTGCAAGATGAAATTGTGACCCACTTTGATCATTCAGTGCAGCCTCGGGTCCTACCCTTGCATTTCGCTGAATGCTTGACCCTAGCTGGTGGTATTAGTCCAACCCAAAACATTGAAACCGCATTTGCGATCGGTGGTGCATTGCGGCATATAGGTGACCAACCATGATGCCGCAAATCAACCTCATTGATGGGCTGAATCAAGACCGAACGCCTGTGAGTGCCGGACTCTGGTTGTTACTGATCGTGTTGGGCAGCCTGATGGTTGTGGTCCTCGCTTTTGTGCAGGCAGATTATGTGCAATCTCAAAAAACAGAATTGGCAGCCGCTAAAGAAAAATCGGCCTCGTTGCTGTTACAGCGCGACAACTTTGATCAAGACCATCCAGACCAACGGGTGCAGCGACAAGTGCAGGCTGAAATTGTCCAGATAAAGACAAACATTCAAACGCAAAAGACCACGTTGGCGCTGGTGGCTCCTGAAACAGGCGTGCAACGAAAAGGATTCTTTCATTACCTCGATGCCCTGTCATCCAAAAGCCGCCAAGGTCTGTGGCTGACCGAAATTGAACTTAATCCCGGTGCCCATCAGGCACGGTTAAAAGGACAGACGGTGGATCCTTCTCTGGTACCCCTGTATCTAGACAGCTTAAAGGGCACCGCATTTGACGCATTGCAGTTTGGTCGCATGAGCATGGTGCAGTCGACCGACAACAACGCTGTCTATCATTTTGAATTAGACAGTCGCACCAACCTGGCACAGCCCGTGATTAGGAGGGTCTCACAATGATGACCCCCAGTGCAGTTGCCTATGTTGGGCGCAAGCGTCTGAACGCATTACATCCGGTGGCAAAGGTTACCCTGATACTGCTTATCGTGGTCGGTGTGGGCGCTCTGAGCCAAGGTATTCTATGGGGCATTGGTCTGCAGTCTGCCAAGCCCATCACTGCCGAAATAGCGCAGGTGAATAGAGACAGCGCCCTGTTGCAACAAGCTATCAATGAATTACAGGCAGAGGTCAGGAACAACAGCCTTGATCAAGCACTCGCCACGCGTTTGGCCTTAACCGAAGAATTGGCTCTGATAAAGAAAGAGCTTCTGGCCTCTACCGAGTATCTGATTCCACCTGAAAAGATGCCCGGTATTTTGCGCAACCTACTTCAAAAGCACCGTTCGCTCGAATTGATCGAATTCGTTACCATTGATCCCATTCCACTGGGAACCACGAGCGATGCACTCCCGGTTTACCGGCATGGCATACGCA
>CAWUUZ010000068.1:0-2669 GCA_963925745.1 uncultured Pseudomonadales bacterium | reverse complement strand
GGTCAGTCAGGTGTGCCACTCTATCTTTTATTTAACAAGGGCAGGGTAGAGGTGTTGCCACAGATACTCACACCTGAGTTAATGCGGCGAACGTTTTCAGGGCTGTAATGCATTACAGCCTTTGTTAGCGGTTTTACACCCTGGGCCTGTGATTTCTATACAACCTCACCGGTGTTGACGTGAACGTGCTCTGTCTTCCGCTGTGCGCTGCTAGATCCTCTCTTCACCTCCAAAACAAAAGAATAGTTGGGTGCCCATGGTTGCTTCTGCTGCTGTTTTGCCTGAATAGGAATGAATCGCTTTAACATACTGCCCTAAATCGGTAATAATGATGCCAATCATAACAAGACCTATATTTGAGGAGCTTCACCGTTCATGTCGGAAAAACTCACACATCTCAAGCAGCTAGAAACAGAGAGCATTCATATTATCCGTGAGGTAGCTGCGGAGTTTGAGAATCCCGTGATGCTGTATTCAGTGGGTAAAGATTCGGCTGTGATGCTACATCTGGCGATGAAGGCGTTTTTGCCGGGTAAGCCACCGTTTCCACTGATGCACGTGGACACGACTTGGAAATTCAAAGAAATGATTGCCTTCCGAGATCAGATGGCCAAGAAGGTTGGCATGGATCTTATCGTTCATGTGAACCAGGATGGCGTAGATCAGGGTATTGGTCCCTTTACGCATGGCAGTGCCAAGCACACCGATGTGATGAAAACCCAGGGTTTGAAGCAGGCACTCGATAAACATGGTTTTGATGCAGCCTTTGGTGGCGCACGCCGGGATGAAGAAAAATCTCGCGCTAAGGAACGCGTATATTCGTTTCGTGATGAGAACCACCGCTGGGATCCCAAAAACCAGCGCCCAGAACTCTGGAAGGCCTATAACGGTAAGATCAACAAGGGTGAAAGCATTCGTGTTTTCCCCCTCAGTAATTGGACGGAACTGGATATTTGGCAATACATCCACTTGGAAGGTATTCCCATTGTTCCCCTCTATTTTGCGGCAGAACGCCCTGTTGTCGATCGTGATGGCACCCTGATCATGGTGGACGATGACCGTATGCCCATAGGCGCCGATGAGAAGGTTGAGCACCGGATGGTGCGGTTTAGAACACTGGGCTGTTATCCCCTAACGGGTGCTGTTGAATCCCATGCCACCACGCTGCCCGAAATCATCCAAGAAATGCTGCTGACCAAAACCAGTGAGCGGCAAGGCCGGGTGATCGATCATGACCAGTCTGGGTCTATGGAAAAGAAAAAGCAGGAAGGGTACTTTTAAAATACCCCACCATGCATAGGCCAACCAAAACGATTCGTGGCAGGTTGAAGCAAACAAAAAGGACTCTCAGTGTTTGATCCCATGTGGTTTACATTGGCTGTGTTGGTAGCGGTGTTTGTTGGGTTGGCGTTTACCCAGCTCTCTGCTGATATGGTTTTGATGTCTGCACTGGCAGCCTTGTTGCTGACAGGTGTATTGACGCCCAATGAGGCCTTACTGGGATTTGCCAATCCGGGGGTCATCACCATCGCCATCCTCTATGTGGTTGCTTCAGGATTGCAGGAAACGGGCGCAGTGCAATGGCTTGCTCGAAAAATTTTAGGGATGCCCAGATCCACGCGGTTAGCCCAGCTCAGGTTGTATGTTCCCAGTGCGGTCCTGAGTGCCATTATGAGCAACACCACGGTCGTTGCCATGTTTATTCCTGCGGTGCAGGACTGGGCTGAGCGACTCAAGATTCCTGCATCAAAACTGTTGATACCCCTGAGTTATGCAGCCATCTTAGGTGGCACCTGCACCCTGATCGGTTCCAGTACCAACTTGGTCGTTGATGGTCTGCTTCAGACGCAGTTTAATATTCACCTCAAACTCTTTGATTTGGCCTGGGTTGGCATACCGGTGGTGGTGGTCGGTGGGCTTTTTCTCTATGTATTTGGTGACCGACTGTTACCAAGCAGACAAAACGTGTCAGAAAAGCTGGAACAGGTACGGCAGTACTGTGTGGTCTTTGTGGTAGAAACAAATGGGCCACTGGTTGGGAAGTCCGTTGCCCATGCAGGTCTTAAAAATATGCGGTCGGGTTACTTGGCTGAATTTCGCCGAGATGACAGACTCCTAACCTCAGATACCGCTGACATTGTTTTGGCGGCCGGTGATGAGCTTACCTTTATTGGGGCACCCGAGACGGCCAAGGAACTAAGGCGGGTTCAGGGTTTGCGTCCGGCAACGGGCAATGTGCATAAATTGGCGGTAGACAACCATGAGCGCTGTTTGGTTGAAGTGGTGATTGGCCCCGACTTCCCCAACCTCAATAAATCGATCCGTGACAGCCAGTTCAGAACCTATTTTGATGCGGTGGTGCTATCGGTATCTCGTGGAGGGCAGCGTCTGCCGGGCAAGTTGGGCGACATCGTTCTAGCTGTGGGGGACACCCTGCTGCTTGAAACCAGTGAGCAGTTTGTGAGTCATTACCGATACCGTCGCGATTTTATGCTGGTGAGTGCGCTCAATGACTCAACACCACCGGATTATTCCAAGGCACCTCGGGCGTTGTTAATTGTTTTGGCGATGGTTGTTTTGAGCGCTACCCAGTTGCTGTCCCTTTTGGAAGCGAGCTTTATGGCAGCAGGTGCCATGCTGATAACAGGCTGTCTGACAGCGAGTAGGGC
>CAWUUZ010000067.1:0-6051 GCA_963925745.1 uncultured Pseudomonadales bacterium | reverse complement strand
GATGCGCTTGTCACTCTAAGTAGCACGCAACCAGCGCTGCTGGCAGCGACCCTGACCGCCTTGCCGCAGTTACAGGGGATTCCCTTTCCGACAGATGACAGGCCCGTGCCCTTGACGCTCTGGGGTCTTCCTGAACATCTGACGCCGGCTGCTGCTATTCGGGGTAACCACATCGCAGTCTATGTGGGGGACAGGTCTCAGGCGGCAGCCAAAGAATTATCAAAGGAACCGCTCAACCACCGGGGTTGGATGGGGGCCTTTGTCGATACAAAACGACTGCATGCTTTGCTGACTGAGGAACTTATGGCGTCGCCGCTGATCACTGAAGCGATGGATGCGGCAGCCTGTGTCGAGCTCCAGCTTGCGGCAGATGCCCTTACCTCGAGTGACCGACAGATTGCAGTTCGCGGTGCCGTGGATCCGCAGGGGTTGGGTTTTAGGGTTGACCAAACCCAGCGCCTCCGTCCTGACATGGGCATTGCAAAAAACCTCAAGGGTGACTACCGATTGGAGCGTCTCTCAGATGCCTGTCGTTGGGTCAGTGTTGGCGAGGAATCTCTCAGATCGGACGGCTCCGGTGGCTATCAGTTGGCAACGCCAGAGCTAGGCTGCGTGACCTGGAAATCGGACTATCAGTGGCAACAGTTGGGCGCGCGGATTGTTTTTTCAGAAAGTCGGGCTGCATCACGCAACAGCTGTGAGACAGCATTTACACTGCAAGAGGCAGTCGACGACAGCTGTGTGATTGTTGGCAGTGATGCCACGGGGTTTCGGTGTTTGTTTCAGGTGGGTGTGGGCGAATCAGAATTGTACCGTTATGTTAATCAGGAGCGCTAAAGTCGTATGCAAAAATCTTTACTGACAACCGTTTTCGTAAACCGTTGGAATCACATCAAGAACAATGGCACTGCTTATTTTGCGGTGATTTTGACCCTGGGTTTTATTTGGGCGCAATGGCCAACCCGGACCACATCGAGCCTTCCCGAAACCTGGGTTGTGCACCAAGGCATGGGCTTTAGTGCCCAATTTGAATCAACGCCGGTCACAGACACAGTGACCCATGACGGCCAAACAGCCACCCTGTATTCGGTAAGTCGAAAAGGCATCGACTTTATGTTACAAGATATTCGTCCTGGCGCTGACAACCCCGAACAGTGGGTAAACCAATCAAAACAGGTCGATTTGACCAATTTTGGTGGCGAGTTGGCAATGGAATGGCAATTCCAAAGTCAGGGACAGGTGATTTATGAGTATGCCTTGACCAATGACAATCACTTTGTGAACCAGGTGCGTATCCTTGTAACCCCTGAATACATTATTAAATGGGCCGTTGGATTTCGAGAAAAAGACGACCCCGAGCAGATTACGCGAATCTTGGCGTTTCTAGACTCAGTAACCTTTCAAAAACCTTAAGAGACCCTGCATGCAGTTTCCATTGAGAGCCATTTTAGAAGGCCTGTCTAACAAGTCAGGTGATGCATTCTTTGATTCCATTGTGCTGAGCCTGCAGCAAAGCATCGCATCGGATTACTGTTATATCGCCCGAATGTCGCCGAATAAAATGTCATCGCGAACCATGTCGATGGTGTATCAGGGTGCTCCACAGCAGAACATTGAATATGATTTGGCCAACACCCCCTGTGCAGACGTCGCTGATACCAGCGTCTGTGTCTTTGACCGTGATGTCTGTCTGACTTACCCCAAAGATGACCTGCTTAAAGAACTGCGAATTGAGGGTTATATCGGCACAGTATTGTTAGGCGCCGATGGACAGGTGTTGGGCCTGTTGGTGGCGCTATACCACCAGCCAGTTACCGACGTGACCTTTGTTTCCACACTCTTTGAAATTTTTAGCAGTCGTATCGCCGTAGAAATTGAGCGCACCGAGCAGGCCGCCGAACTCAAAAGGCTCAATGACGCGCTTGAACTGCTGGTGGCAGAACGTACCCAAGACCTGAGTGTGTCGCAAAGCCGATTAGAAAGAGCACAGTTAGACCTGATGCAGCGCGACAAAATGGGTTCTATTGGTCGGGTCGTTGCGGGTATGGCGCATGAAATGAGCACCCCGATTGGTGTCGCCATGATGGCAAACTCGGTTGGTCAGCAGTCATTAGACACCCTGATGGGCTGGCTTGACGGTGAGGCAATGAGCCGATCGCAACTCAGTGGGGTTGTGGCTGAGCTCAAAGAAGCGACGGATTTGATGGAAATGAACCTGCGCAAGGCAGGTGACTTGATGGTCAATCTGAAAAATATTGTGGTCAATCCCAGTGACGAAGTGCCAGAACCGGTGCTGCTTGAGGCCGCTGTTCGCGCTATGGGCGACAGCTTTGGAGCCACGTTGGCCAAGGCGCATATTGCCTATCACATCGACATACCCGCCAATGTTGCGGTATGGACCTTTCCTATGGATGTGTTTCAGGTGCTCACGCACTTGCTCGACAATGCCATAGCGCATGCCTTTCCGGATGACGGTTTGACCCAGGATGACAGGCAGATTGTGATCAGTGGTAGTCAGGGCGTGAATCAGGCAACGCTGATTGTTGCAGACAATGGCGCAGGTATCTCTCCAGAGAATATCGACCGTATATTTGAACCCTTCTTTACCACGCGGAACAACATGAAAGGCTCTGGTCTGGGTTTGCATATCGTCTACAACCTCTTTGCCAACAAGCTACAGGGCAGCATTCGGGTTGAGTCACAGCTCGGAAAAGGGACGCGTTTTATCATGACCTTACCCAACCAACAACCCGCAGCCTGACGCATTTCTAGCGTCAGACTTGCTGTCAGGCGGACCGCCCCGTTTTAAAAAATTCTGTTCATCTCCCAAGAACTGTGGGAATAATGCCACCGGTAATTCACGGGCATTGGGATTTTTTGCATGACAACGGTCTTTTTAAGTAGCGCCATCAAATTTTTGTTTCTGTTTGGACCCTTTTTCGTCGTCACCATGTTTTTGGTCATGACGGCAGGGGAAAGTGATGCAGAAAAGCAGCGTATCGCCCTGCGTTCCACCATTTCGGCATTTGTCATCTGTCTGATTATTTTCTTCGTGGGTCCATCGCTGTTTAAGGTGGTCGGCATCACGATTGATTCATTTCGAATTGGCGCAGGATCGCTGTTGTTCTTGACCTCCGTAGGCTTGGTCAACAACGGTGTTCGGATTCATGCCAAGGGCTTGCCTGATGAAGACCGTGACGACATCTCAGTGGTGCCGCTGTCGATGCCGATCATTGTTGGACCAGCGACCATAGGTACTGTGTTGGTGATGAGCGCAGAAATGACATCCAAGACGGATATCATTGCGGGTCTGATGGGAATGACGGTTGCCCTGTTAACCGTATTGGCGTCAATGTTGTTAAGCAATCACATCAAACGGTTATTGGGCAGAACCGGTCTTAATATCATGTCAAAGATGTCAGGCTTGATCTTGGCAGCCATGGCTGCCGACATCGTTTTCACGGGGATACAGGGCTATATGCTCTAGCCTGTTACTCGATGAGTTCCATAATGCGCTTATAGATCATGCCCGTTGCCAATAGCGGGCTACGCAAATAGCGTCCGCCTGGAAAGGTCATGTGGCTCACTTTTTCAAACACCTCAATGCGTTTGCTCTCAAGATGGATCGACTCAGCAATGAGCTTTGCAGCCATGTGGGTTGCATTCAGTCCGTGTCCAGAATAGGCCTGAGCATAATAGATGTTGCTCTGTAGTCTGCCAATCTGAGGCAGTCGGTTGGCGCCAATGCCGATCATGCCGCCCCACTGGTAATCAATTTTGATCGATTTTAACTCAGGGAATACCTTGGCAAGGTGTGGCTTCAAAACGCCTTCAATTGACGCTGGGTCACGGCCAGAATAGTTACAGAGGCCACCAAACAACAGGCGGTTGTCTTTGCTCAGCCTGAAATAGTCGAGGGCCAGCTTCTGGTCGCAGACAGCCATGTTTTGTGGCAAAACGCGTTTCGCCACCTCTGGGTCAAGCGGCTCAGTTGCCATGACATAACTGCCAGCCGGCAAGATCTTGCCACCCAATTTCCGATTGAGCTCGCCCACATAGGCATTGCCACAGATGACGGCTGTTTGTGCGGTCACCTGTCCCTGCGGCGTTTTTATGACCAGGGGTTGGCCCTGCTTGATGTCGACCACTTCAGACATTTCAAAAATGCGAACACCCAACGCAGCGGCAGCCTGTGCCTCACCCAAGACCAGATTGAGTGGATGGAGATGGCCGCTGCCCATGTCGATGAGTCCACCCACATAGTTGTCAGATCCCACGACTTCAGACATGCGCTCTTTGGGCACAATTTCGATATGGTGCCGATAGTCGAGCGCCTTTAGTGAATCATATTCCTTTTGAAAGCCCTTGACGTGATCTGCCTTGTTGGCCAAATCGCAGTAGCCCCAGGTCAGGTCACAGTCGATGTTGTATTTGGCGACACGGTCACGAACGATTTCAACCGCTTCCAAGCCCATGCGTGAAATGGCCTCAATGCCTTCAGAACCGATTTGTTTTCTAAAGGGTTCCAGCCCGTGCCCGAGGCCGCGGATCAATTGCCCGCCATTTCTGCCACTGGCGCCCCAGCCTATTTGTCTAGCCTCCAACAGCACTACGGAATAGCCGCGTTCAGCCAACTCGAGCGCCGTATTAACGCCACTAAATCCACCACCAATAACACAGACGTCCGCGGTCGTTGCCTCTTTGAGTTGGGGAAAAGGGCTGTTTGGGTTCATGGTAGCTGCGTACCATGACTCTGGATGGCCGTTGGTATGGGTCTTGGGGTTCCTGGTTTTCATGGTAAAGGGGTCCAATTTTGGATGAAAAGAGAGACAGGTGTAGCAAATGTCGTTCAGGATGTTAATAATAATTGACATAATAACAGTTGCTGTGCAAGATATTTTTATTTTAATCCTTGAGGAATAAAACTTTGGATGTTGGTGCGCGATTAAAATCAGTCCGAAAAAAGAGTGAACTGTCCCAACGCGAACTGGCAAAACGCGCTGGTGTCACAAACAGTACGATTTCCATGATTGAAAAAAACAGTGTCAGCCCAAGCGTAAGCTCCTTGAAAAAGGTGATTTCTGGCATCCCGATGTCGATGGTTGAATTCTTTTCAGAAGCCGATGATACCGACCAAGACCTGCAGGTGGTGTATCGCTATGACTCCTTGCTGGATCTGTCTGTCCAAGATGTGCAGTTTAAATTGGTAGGGAAAGCCTACGGTAAACGCGCCATGGCCTTTCTTGAAGAGATCTATGCACCGGGTTCTGATACCGGCGAAGACATGCTGGTACACATTGGTGAAGAAGCCGGTATTGTCATCAGTGGCAAGCTGGAAGTCACCGTCAACGATGTTGTCTATATATTGGCAGAAGGCGACAGCTATTATTTTGAATCTACCCAACCCCACCGTTTCCACAACCCATTTTCTGAGCCCTGCAAATTGATCAGTGCGACGACACCCGCGAATTTCTAGTGTCTGACCAACCACTTTCAGGCTTGCCTCCCATTCTTCCAAAGGCGATGCGGCTCCTTGTTCTCGGTAGTTTGCCGGGACACCAGTCGCTGAACCAGCAAAAGTACTATGCACACCCACGCAATGCGTTCTGGAATATTATGGCCACCCTGTTTGGCTGGCCCAGCGATTTGCCCTATAAAACCCGCGTTGTGCTACTGGGTGAACAGGGCGTGGGATTATGGGATGTGATTGACCGTGCGCGGCGTGTTGGAAGCCTCGACAGTGCCATAGATAACGACGGCTTAGAGACCAACGCCTTGGCGCAGCTTATTTGTCAGGAGCCGGACCTTGCAACCATCTGTTTGAATGGTCAAAAGGCCTACCAAAAGCAATAACCAGCCGTCTCGTTTTAGCCACATCACTAAGCATTGCGGCGGCCATGACTCCCGGCGCCAGACTCACACCCTACTGCGGCCCGGAGATATATCTCTCGTCTGGCGATGCCGCGAAATTGAGTCCCGGAGAAAAGTTCATGCCATTAATAGCCCACACACTAACCAAGGCTCAAGGCCCTTTTCCCCCCCGCAGCGGGG
>CAWUUZ010000066.1:0-3090 GCA_963925745.1 uncultured Pseudomonadales bacterium | reverse complement strand
TGCCGCTGTTACCAACTGGAATCCACGGGGCAACTTATTGCCTCGACGTCCACGCTCGCCACGGTAATGCTCAAGGTCAGAGGTTTTCAACCGAAGTAACCGCTTACCTGCCTGCAACACCAGTGACTGCCCAGCAGAGATAACCACAACATGACTCATAAACTCGCGTCCACTGATCACATTGGCTGAGGGTATCGCAATGATTTTGTTGCCCTTGCCCTTTGACAGCTCAGGCAAATCGTTCACTGGGAACACCAACAAACGACCCTCATTACTGATAGCAGCAATCAGGTCTGTGTCCTTCTGTACCACCGGTGTGGGTGCCAATATGACGCCGCCCTTCGGTACTGACAGGGTTGCCTTGCCTGCTTTGTTTTTGGTTTCCATATCACTTAGACGTGAGGTAAAACCATAACCAGCCGTGGTAGAGAGCAACAGTTGTTCGTCACCCCCACCCATCATCATGCCGCAAAATGTGGCACCCGGAACGGGGTTAAGCCGTCCTGATACAGGTTCACCATGGCTACGCGCTGATGGCAAGGAATGGGCCGCCAAGCTATACGTACGCCCGGTGCTGTCGATTAAAATAACATTTTGATTGGTGCGACCGCTGACCTTGGCTAAGAAGGCATCGCCAGACCGATAGGCCAAGCCCGTGTGATCAAAGTCGTGCCCCTTGGCTGAACGTATCCAACCCTTCTCAGACAGAATAACC
Organism: uncultured Pseudomonadales bacterium; assembly: GCA_963925745.1. Taxonomy (GTDB): domain Bacteria; phylum Pseudomonadota; class Gammaproteobacteria; order Pseudomonadales; family Natronospirillaceae; genus CAJXZL01. Next base: position 2,375 of record CAWUUZ010000066.1, on the reverse strand, counting down.
GTTACCGGTTCAGCAGCGACAAGCTGTTCCTCTCTAAACGCCAGAGCCTCACCACGCGCTACGATGGGAGACATACGGTCATCACCATAGGTTTCAGCAGCGAGCATCAATTCTTTTTTGATCAGGGTTCTCATTCTTGCTGGGCTTGCCAATAGCTTTTGGAGATAGTCGCGCTGCTCAGCCAATTCCTGCTGCTCGCCACGAATCTTCACTTCCTCTAGCTTTGCCAGTTGACGCAGCTTTAAATCCAGAATGGCTTCAGACTGGATGTCTGACAGACCAAAGCGTTCCATGAGAATGAGCTTAGGCTTGTCTTCTGTTCGAATGATGTGAATGACTTCATCGATATTTAAAAAGGCGATCAGCAAGGCATCCAAAATATGAAGCCGTGCATCAACACGCGCGAGGTCAAACTGAACCCGACGGGTAACCCTGTCAGTACGGAACGCCAGCCATTCGACAAGGATGGTCTTTAAACCCTTTACCGAGGGACGACCATCGGTACCGATCATATTGAGATTGACCCGATACGACCGTTCCAAATCTGTGGTTGCAAAGAGGTGGGTCATCAAGGCATCGACATCAATTCGGTTAGATCTCGGCTCAATCACCAAACGGGTTGGATTTTCATGGTCGGACTCATCACGCAAATCTGCCACCATCGGCAGTTTCTTTGCCTGCATTTGCGCCGCAATTTGCTCTAGAATCTTTGCGCCAGAAACCTGATGCGGCAGGTCGGTAATAATGATGTCGCCCTGTTCTTGTTCGTAGACGGCACGCATGCGCATAGAGCCCTTGCCGGTGCTATAGATACGTTCAATTTCATCTCTGGGCGTAATTACTTCGGCGCGGGTTGGATAATCGGGACCCTTTACGTGCTGCATGAGATCGAACACGCTGGCGTCAGGCGCATCTAACAAATGGATACAGGCACTGATCACTTCACGCAAATTGTGAGGCGGAATATCAGTTGCCATGCCCACTGCGATACCAGTTGTGCCATTCAAAAGCACATGGGGTACCTGTGCTGGCAGAATCTGTGGCTCCTCTAATGAGCCGTCAAAGTTTAACTGCCAGTCAACCGTTCCGCGCGATACCTCTGCCAACATGACATCAGCAAACTTAGATAACTTCGATTCGGTATAACGCATGGCGGCAAAGGACTTTGGATCGTCAGGGGATCCCCAGTTTCCTTGCCCATCCACCAGAGGATAGCGGTATGAAAACGGCTGAGCCATGAGCACCATCGCTTCGTAACAAGCGCTGTCACCGTGCGGGTGGTATTTACCCAAAACATCACCGACGGTACGGGCAGATTTCTTGTGCTTGGCGGTAGACTTAAGGCCCAGTTCGCTCATGGCAAAGATGATGCGCCGTTGAACCGGCTTTAACCCGTCACCAATATGAGGCAATGCACGGTCTAAAATCACGTACATTGAATAATCTAAATAGGCTTTTTCGGTAAATTGCCCCATGGTCATGGAGTCAACAGGGTCTATATTAGTGGGGTCTGTAATTATGGAATCGGTCATATATTTATTGTTACTATCATGGCGGTTAACGGGCATAGTTTGTCAGCCATGATGTGAAATTACAACGTCTTAATCGTGGCACTCTCGATCCCAAATTGAGATCACTAAATCGGCTTATTTGACTGAGGTGTAGGCAATGAAATTCATGCTGAGAATAGGTTACTACCTGTTGGCAACCCTTGTTGTCGCGGTTGCGACGATTGGCATCGTGGCTTACCTCACGCTGAGAAGCAGCTTGCCCGATTTAGAGGGTGACTTTAATGACATTGGTTTGGATGCTGGGTTTCAAGTGGACCGCGACGCCCAAGGCTTGGTGACCATCACATCCACTTCGCGTCTTGATACTGCCTATGCACTGGGTTTTTTGCATGCCCAGGAGCGCTTCTTTCAGATGGACTTGCTCAGACGAAACTCAGCGGGTGAATTGAGCGAACTGTTTGGCAGCCTGGCCCTAGCGCATGATAGTAAAATGCGGGTCTTTCGTTTTCGGGTGATGGCTGAGCAGGTACGCAAGGGGCTGCCACAGGAAACACAGACACTGTTGCAACGCTATACCCAGGGTGTGAACAGAGGCCTGTCAGAGTTAAGGGTACGTCCTTTTGAATACCTTCTGTTACAAAAAACACCGACCGCTTGGCGCGAGGCTGACACCTTTCTGGTTCTCTACTCTATGTATCTCGACCTTCAAAACAGCGATGGTGCGCGTGAACGCTCTCTTGCTGTCATGCAAGATCAACTTCCCGAAGATTGGTACGCTTTTTTGACACCTCAAGGTGGCCAGTGGGATGCCCCATTGTTAGGGGATGCCTTAACCAATGACCTCAGGATACCCGAGACACCCTG
>CAWUUZ010000065.1:0-3941 GCA_963925745.1 uncultured Pseudomonadales bacterium | reverse complement strand
CGAATCACTTCCATACGGTCCAACAGGGGACCAGGAATGTTCATAGAATTCGAGGTACAGATAAACATCACATCTGAGAGGTCATAATCTACCTCCAAATAATGATCGTTAAAGGTGTTGTTTTGCTCAGGATCAAGCACTTCCAACAAGGCTGACGACGGGTCACCACGGTGATCCATACCCATCTTGTCTACTTCATCAAGTAAAAACAGGGGGTTCCGAACCTTGGCCTTTGATAACTTCTGCAAAATCTTGCCTGGCATGGATCCAATATAGGTACGACGGTGTCCACGAATTTCAGACTCATCACGCACGCCACCCAAGGCCATACGGACAAACTTTCGGTTGGTCGCACGCGCAATTGACTGACCCAGGGACGTTTTACCCACACCTGGAGGACCGACCAAACACAGAATGGGACCCTTGAGCTTTTTCACGCGGGACTGAACGGCAAGGTATTCAAGGATGCGCAGTTTGACCTCTTCAAGACCATAATGGTCTTCATTCAGTATCTTTTCGGCTGCGAACAAATCATGTTTTACCTTGCTGCGTTTTTTCCAAGGTAGGTTTGTCAGCCACTCGACATAGCCACGCACAACAGAGGCTTCAGCAGACATGGGAGACATCATGCGCAGCTTGTTAATTTCAGCAGTGGCCTTAACCTTGGCTTCTTTGCTCATACCCGCTGCATCAATTCGGCGCACCAACTCTTCGGTTTCGCTAGCGCCACCCTCTTCCATGTCGCCCAATTCTTTTTGAATGGCTTTCATTTGCTCATTCAAATAATACTCTCGCTGGCTCTTTTCCATCTGCTTTTTAACGCGGCCACGAATACGCTTTTCAACCTGAAGCAGGTCGATTTCTGTTTCCATCAAACGCATGAGGTGTTCGAGTCGCATCTTAAGATCGACCATTTCAAGCACTTCTTGCTTTTCACTGATCTTAAGCGACATGTGCGCTGCAATGGTGTCGGCCAACCGACCAGAGTCAGAGATACCATTCAACGAGGTCAGAACCTCACCTGGTACCTTCTTGCTAAACTGAACATACTTCTCAAACTGAGAGATAACAGAGCGAACCAAGACTTCTTCATCTCGGTCATCGACAATAGCGGTTTCAAGTGCTTCAACGTCACACTCTAAAAGCCCATCGGTATCTACCAGGGCCGTGATTTGGCCGCGCTGCTCTCCTTCGACCAAAACCTTGACCGTGCCATCAGGCAACTTGAGCAGCTGTAGGATCGTAGCGATGGTACCTATGTGGTAGACATCTTCTTGGACAGGATCGTCCTGCGACGCATTTTTTTGCGCAACGAGAAAGACTTTTTTGTTGGTAGCCATTGCTAGGTTTAGCGCGTTTATCGACTTTTCGCGTCCTACAAACAAAGGAATGACCATGTGCGGATAGACAACAACATCCCGCAACGGTAACAGTGGCATTCTACTTGGGTTTTCTAACAACACATTCTCCATTCGGAGCACCTCGATACCAAATTAATTCAATGGACTATTTATGGAGTCAATTCTTCCCATTACAAGACACCTAGGCAGATTATTTGTCCACAAAAAAGGGCCATAAGGCCCTCTTACTCTGCTTATGACCCGCTATTTACTCGGGCTTTTTCAGCAGTTTCATACAGAATCAAGGGTTTAGATTCCCCTAATATCACCGACTCATCAATGACAACTTTAACGATATCTGTCTCTGAAGGCACTTGGTACATGGTTTCTAACAGCACGTTCTCGATAATGGATCTGAGACCTCGGGCACCGGTCTTACGCTCCATTGCCTTTTTTGCAACTGCCAACAAGGCTGAATCTTGAAACTCTAACTCGACATCTTCCATTTTAAACAGCTTTTGAAACTGCTTAACCAAGGAGTTTTTAGGCTCAGTCAGAATCTGCATCAGCGCTGTTTCGTCCAACTCATCCAAGGTGGCCAAAACGGGTAGACGACCCACAAACTCCGGAATCAATCCAAATTTTATCAGGTCTTCTGGCTCAACATCTTTCAATGTTTGCCCTACCGACTTTCGGTTCTCTTTGCTGTTGATGGTTGCCGAGAAACCGATACCACTGGTTTCAGAACGCGCGCTAATAATCTTGTCCAATCCTGCAAAGGCACCGCCGCAGATAAACAGGATACTCGACGTGTCCACCTGCAAAAACTCTTGCTGTGGGTGCTTACGACCACCCTGAGGCGGAACACTCGCAACCGTACCCTCTATCAATTTGAGCAGCGCTTGCTGAACACCTTCACCTGAAACGTCACGGGTAATAGACGGGTTGTCTGACTTGCGTGAAATCTTGTCAATTTCATCAATATAAACGATACCACGCTGAGCGCGATCAACGTCATAGTCACATTTTTGCAACAACTTCTGAATGATGTTTTCAACGTCTTCACCCACATAACCTGCCTCGGTTAACGTGGTTGCATCAGCCATGGCATAGGGGACGTCCAACATACGGGCAAGCGTTTCAGCCAAAAGGGTCTTACCGCTACCGGTAGGGCCAATCAGCAGAATATTACTTTTGCTCAGTTCAACACCGTCTTCTTTGTCAGTCACATACCGCAGACGCTTATAGTGGTTATACACGGCAACGCCTAAGACCATTTTGGCGCGGTCTTGGCCAATGACATAATCATTGAGTGTTTTTCTGATTTCAGCAGGCGTGGGCAAGCGGTCGCTTGGCGTCACTTCAGGATCGTCATGCAACTCTTCACGAATGATATCGTTACACAGTTCTACGCATTCATCGCAGATAAACACAGAGGGTCCAGCAATAAGCTTTCTGACTTCGTGCTGGCTTTTACCACAGAACGAACAGTACAGCAGTTTGCCGTCGTCTTTTGTGCCAATGGTGTTATCACCCATTCAACAGCTCCATCTTAAATTTCAATCTGATAGACCAAGGCAAGGCTGACATCATGTGAATCATCAGCCTGCACGAACTTAACGGTCTATCCTAAATCAGTAATGGCGTCTAAAACACCGCCCAAGTCTATTAACGACGCGAAATAACCTGATCAATCAAACCATAGTTCATTGCCGTGTTCGCATCCATGAAATTGTCACGGTCTGTGTCTTTCTCGATCTTTTCAACCGTCTGACCCGTGTGCTCGGCCATGATTTCGTTTAGCTTGTGCTTCATCGACAGAATCTCACGTGCATGAATTTCAATGTCAGTCGCCTGACCTTGAAAACCACCCAGTGGCTGATGAATCATCATACGGGAATTGGGCAGACAAAAACGCTTTCCCTTTGCCCCACCTGTCAGCAACAACGCACCCATGCTGGCAGCTTGGCCAATACACATGGTGCTAACGTCAGGCTTGATAAACTGCATGGTGTCATAAATTGACATGCCTGCAGTAACAGAACCACCCGGAGAATTGATATACAGGTGGATGTCTTTATCTGGATTTTCTGATTCTAAAAACAACAGCTGTGCGACCAATACATTGGCCATGTACTCTTCAATGGGTCCGACCAAAAATACAACACGCTCTTTTAACAGACGAGAATAGATATCCCAACGAGATTCGCCACGGGCAGTTGTTTCAACAACCTGAGGAATAATGGTCGCTTCTATCATCCTGTTCATGGCGTCAACAGGACCTTGCTTAAAATGGTTCATTCTATTCTCCTTGAGACCCTATAAACGCAAAGACAGCCAGCACCATAGTGATACTGACTGTCCTATTAAACCAACATGTGCCAACAATGGAAAGCCAACTTACCTGCTTTTTACAGCAGGTAGGCAGCTATCAGCCACGCGCGATTTTGATAGCATCGTCATACTTAATGGCTTTTTTAGTCACTTTCGATCCTTCAAGCACTTTCTGAATGACAGCTTCTTCGATCACAACCGCTTCAACCTGAGACATCTGCTCACGGTTGTTGCGATAGTATTCAACCACTGACGCAGGCTCTTGGT
>CAWUUZ010000064.1:0-5731 GCA_963925745.1 uncultured Pseudomonadales bacterium | reverse complement strand
TGCACTTTTTGGAGCTTTTTATGATGTGGTGTCTGATGTCTGAAAATGACCCCATCACTGAAAAAGAAGCGGCAGAGCTGAAAGAGAACCTGTCTCGGGTGGTACATGAAGGCTTGAAGCCCAACCTCAACCTGTTGGATAATGGCCAGGAAGTACCCCTTTCTAGCCGCATTGCCTACCAAATAGGCTGCCTAAAGGACCTTGCGGTTGTCATTGACCAGGTGAAGGGCACAACCTGCTATGCCGCCGCCATAGAGACTGCCGAACACAGGGTTGCACACCCTGAAACCATTGCATCGAACCGCCTTCGGGAACTGATGAAGGATGGCAAGGACCACACCACGGTGATGCTGGAGTTGGCAGAACAGCACCAAAAATACTTCAGTGCCTTGACCGAGGATGCAGACCTCCAGGCACAGCTAGAGAAGCTTTCTGAACGCTCGATCGACCAGCAGGCGGCTATTGAGAGCGTCACCCAGCTGTCCTTCCAAAAGTTTTTGGATGCCTACCAACATCAGGACGATAATTTCTGCCAATAGGTCTTTTCTTACCCTGTCGCACCGAACCCTTCGGCGCGACTGCCTATTGGTTCAAGTCATGACACCCATCACCCAAAGCGGAAAACTTGGCTAATTTCTATTACCTCCATCGCCATAATGCAGTAACATAACCACCACATAACCACCACATAACCCAAGATGGAAACCGTTTTTATGTTGCGATCACTCTGGAATATACGCGCACTCAATCTATTGGCCTTTGCATCAACAGTCACCGCCTTGTTGGTTGCCATATTCTATTTTCAGGGTCATCTGGGTCTCACCGCTTGCCCACTCTGTATTTTTCAACGGGTTGGCATGTTGACGGCTGGTCTGTTCTTTTTGTTTGCTGGCCTACACAACCCGGGGAAAGTCGGTTTACGCCTCTATGCCCTGTTCGGTTTGGTGGCGAGTCTGTTTGGCGCAGCCGTTGCCGGTTGGCATGTATGGATTCAAAACCTACCTGCTGACAAGGTGCCTGCCTGTGGCCCAGACCTGGCCTACATGATGGAAACCCTGCCCTTTCAAACCATTATTACCACCGTACTCAGAGGCAGCGGCGAGTGCGCCGAAGTCCAATGGAGTCTGTTGGGTTTAACCATTCCAGGATGGGTATTTGTGGTTTTCTTGGTCATGATTGTTTTTCAGCTATTACAGCTTTGGAAGGGTGACTTTACCGAAAACAGATCGATGAAATTAATGTAAACTTTGGTTGTGCGTCTCGGCGAGTCGTTTTAAAATTAGCGGTATCGCGATCTTCCACACACGATCAGGCAACATAAGGAATGAATCATGCTCGAATCCTGCAAATCTGCGCAAGAGCGATGGGGCGGAGTCCATGACCTAATTGACCGTTGGTTGGAAGGACGCCAAGATTTGGTTGTTCAGTTCTGCTCTCTAAACAGTTTGGATGAGCTACAAGACACGCCTGTGCCTATGGCTGAAAAAATCCCCTCTCTCTGTGAAATACTCGTCGACTATGTCTCTACAGGGCATTTTGAAATCTATGTGCAGCTCACCAAAGAAGCCAAAGCCTTTGGCGACAACGAGGGTCTCAAACTGTATGAGAAAATTTATCCGCACATAGAAGAGAACACCCAAATCATTCTCGACTTTAATGACAAGTACCTCAACGATGCCCAGATTCGCGAAAACAGCGCTATTTTGGAATCGGACCTGTCTGTGTTGGGGGAGGCATTGGTGTCGCGTTTTGGCTGGGAAGACCAGTTAATAACACACCTGCACAGTGTTCACCGCGCCACAACAGCCTAGCCCCTGAGCTAGCCCGTATCGCAGGCTATTGAATGCGGTGTCTGGGATATTGAAAAACGCCTGTCTAACAGGCGTCTTTGTTTACGCATCAGCCAATAATAACGCTCCAAACAACAATGCAGCTCTGCTCAAAGTCTGTATGATAACCGTCCACTAGATCCTGATACCCCAAAAGCCATCCTATGATCCAATGTAAATCACTGTCTCTCTATCGCGGCTCACTCGCTCTGCTCAACAACGTTAACCTCCAACTGCATACCGGTTGGAAAATTGCGATGATTGGCGAAAATGGCTGCGGAAAATCCAGTTTATTTGCCATGCTCACTGGGGAACATCATGCGGACGGTGGCAGCTGCGATATGCCCTCGAGCTGGAAAATCGCGCACATGCGTCAGGAAGTCGATGACATTGACCAAACAGCCCTGCATTTTGTGCTGGATGGCTTTACCTATTTTCGCACGCTCGAACACGCTATAGCGGCTGCAGATGCAAAGCATGACCACACGGCCTTGGCTCGGTTACATGCAGAGTTCGATGCTATCGATGGCTACACCGTACCCAATCAGGCGGAGCAGCTCTTATCGGGCCTCGGATTCCATACCAATCAATTTGATAAGCCTGTCAGTTCGTTTTCAGGTGGGTGGCGAATTCGCCTTAACCTCGCCCGTACACTGATGATACCCAGTGACTTACTGCTACTTGACGAGCCCACCAACCACCTGGATCTCGAGGCCTGCCTGTGGCTCGAACGCTGGTTGGCAGCCTATGAGGGCACCTTGATTTTGGTGTCACACGACCGTGATTTTATAGACAACGTGTCTGACCACATTGTCAGCTTTGAAAACAAAGATTTGATTCTTTACCGTGGTAACTACAGCCACTATGAACAGGCCAAGGCGCAGCGTCTCGCCCAACAACAGGTGGCTTTTGAAAAGCAGCAGGAACGGGTTAAAGAAATCCAACAATTCGTAGACCGCTTTCGCGCCAAGGCCACCAAGGCCAAGCAGGCACAGAGTCGTTTAAAGGAAATGGAACGCATGGAGATGATCGCTCCTGCGCATATCGACAGCCCCTTTACCTTTAGATTTCGTGAAACCAGCAAGATTTCAGACCCGCTCATCAGCCTTCATGATGCCGATTTGGGTTATGGCGACACCAGCATTTTACGCAACCTAAACAACCGCCTCAGTCCGGGTGACCGCATTGGCCTACTGGGCAGCAACGGCAGTGGTAAGTCTACGCTGGTCAAGGCACTGGCAGGTCTTGCTGACCCCATAAAGGGTCACATACACCGTGGTCAGAATCTGGTCATAGGCTATTTTGCCCAGCACCAACTTGAATCCCTAGACCTGTCTGCATCACCCTTTTTGACCATGAGACGCATTGCGCCCGATGCGCATGAACAGGTGTTGCGCAACTTTTTGGGCAGCTTTGGCTTTCAGGGCGAACAGACCGATGCCTCCATTCACCGGTTTTCCGGTGGTGAAAAGGCGCGGCTTTGTTTGGCGCTAATTGCATGGCACAAACCCAATCTGTTGCTGTTGGATGAGCCAACCAACCACTTGGATTTGGAGATTCGCCTGTCACTGACCATGGCCTTGCAGTCCTATCAAGGTGCCTTGGTGGTGGTGTCGCATGACCGCCATCTGTTGCGCAATACGGTTGATGGCTTTTGGCTGGTACATGATGGCGAGGTAACGCCATTTGACGGCACCCTAGATGACTATCGCACCTTTATGAAAACCGATTCGAGCAAAACGCCGGCAACCGAATCGGCAGATAAATCGGTGGACCGCAAGGCGAAAAAACGCCTGGATGCCCAATTACGCCAACAGCTGAGTCCACTCAAGAAGGGCATTGTAAAACTCGAAGCGGCCATTGAAAAAGCCCACAGCGGGTTAACCGATTTCGAAACAAAACTCAGCGACAGCAGTATTTATGAGGCGGGCAACAAAGACCTGCTCAAGACAACCCTCGCAGAACAGGCACAGCTAAAGCTCAATTTGGAGGCGCTTGAAGAAAGTTGGATGGCGGCACTGGAGGACCTAGAAGCACTAGAGTCCTCACTGTCTGACCTGAGTTAAGAGCGGGTTGTAGCTATTTGTTAGCAGAAATAACGCGCTGGAACGCTGTATCGTTGTTTACCGATAAAAAGCCGATCCTACGTAGATATTCCTTATGGACCTTCAGCGTGCCCGTTGCTGACAACAGATGGGTTCCCTGACCATTAAGACGGTCAATCTGGCGTGCAAATATGCGCTGCGCATTTTTAAAGTCTCGGTATTCCGGCGCGGCATAGTCAAGAATGATATGGGTGGTATTCCGATCATTGGGCGTTTCCTGAAACACAAATATGCCTGCAGGTTTCAGGTCTCTATAGGTGATCCATACGGTTCCCTCGACAAGGGATTTCACATCCACTTCGGGAAAATGGCTGCCAATGTCTTTCTCATAGTGGCTTAAAAACAGCTTTACCACCGGGTCCGACAAACCGCCTGGCACTTCGATAATGTCAAACAACTCTCTGCTCTGGTACATCTTCCAGAGATACCAAATATTGACCAAGGAAATCCAACCGTTCAAGGCGAATACCGGCCAGGCTTCGATCAAAAAACCATAGAAGGAAAAAATGGCTGCACCAAAGAGGTTGATCCATCGAAGGTGTTTGACGTTGGACATCATTAACGAAATCGCAACCAAGACCGATCCTGCGTAACCGATGCTTTCTAGTAACCATGGAGACATGTACGATTCCTTTGATGTAAAGTGTAAAAAATGGGTATTACGAAAGCCAGCTGATATACCTTTGAGCGACCCTTGACTATACTCCACTCTGTTATTCCATACTAACACCCACCTCAAATAAGTTAGGTTTTCATGACACCCATAAGCCGTTTTTATATCAGCACATTGCTTGTGCTCACATCCAGTTTTTGCGCTGCTGATCCCATCGTCACCGCCTACCTTAATTCGATCCAGAGCTCTTTACAGTATAATGGCACCCACTTCACAGGGACACTGGGCCCACTCGTCAACTGCATCAACAGCAAGGCAGAACTCGATGTCGTCCCTATTCCAGCAGACATAGATGCCATTTTAGAAGGGCTGTCCAGCGGCAACTTCACCCTAGCAGTGGGCTTGGTTGAGGACAAAAATCGCAGCCACTTTGCAGCTGCCTCGCTTCCCATACTGTCGTTGCCCTCAGTGCTATTGAGTCGCGATGCCTACGACCCAGCGTCGCTGTCAGATGTCAGGGTGATGACCGCGTCAGGTTCTGGCTATAAAGACGCGCTATCAGCTGCCGATGCGATTATTGAATATGCCGACAGCTATACCGATGCACTCATGCGCTTTAGTCAGGGCGAGGTGGACGCTATCGTGATACCAACGTCACTGGTGACACAGCATGCAGATCTGATTGACGCGGATGTTTTTCAGCAGACTTTCTCTAGCGACAATATCGTCTACTATGTCTCCAACACTGCCACGCACCAAGCAGACATTCTAGCCGCAATAGAACAGGGCATGTCCTACTGCATTACCTATTAACAGCGTAAAGGCCGTTGGCAAAACCCAATGAACCGCTGAACAGAACAGGCTTCTGGTGCGGAATCAAAAAAGGACAACTTTTCTACTGCCCAACGGTTACCTGTTGGGAATGTTCTGGTAGAGTGATACCCAAATTGAACCACCTGTTTAGGAGATTCGTGTGAGTTATAGGGCCTTTCCATTTAGTCGCATGCGCAGGATGCGTGCCGATGATTTTTCGCGCCGCTTGATGCGTGAAAACCAATTGACGGTAGACGATTTAATTTACCCCGTTTTCGTTTTGGAAGGCAGCCAGCAACGCGAATCTGTTGCCTCAATGCCCGGTGTAGAACGCCTTTCGATTGACCTTTTGGTGGCAGCTGCCGCTGAAT
>CAWUUZ010000063.1:0-2778 GCA_963925745.1 uncultured Pseudomonadales bacterium | reverse complement strand
TGTCTATATCGGCAAAATTGCACAGGGTGATTTTGGTAACTCTCTGATTACCCGAGAGCCTGTGTTAGAAGAATTTATGACCCTATTCCCTGCCACCTTGGAACTGTCATTTTTTGCCGCCCTGTTTGCCATCTCGGTAGGCTTGCCCTTGGGCATCATCGCTGCCGTGCGGCGCGGATCCATATTTGACCACAGCGTTATGACGATCTCACTGGCGGGTTACTCTATGCCCATTTTCTGGTGGGGTTTGCTGCTGATTATTCTTTTCTCAGTAACCCTCGGATGGACGCCGGTGTCTGGACGTATATCGGCACTCTACTGGGTCGATACCGTTACTGGCTTTATGCTGATTGACGCCTGGATGTCGAACGAAGCGGGCGCCATGCGCTCCGCCATGAGCCACCTTATATTGCCCAGCATTGTCTTGGGCACCATTCCACTGGCCGTGGTCGCCCGTATGACCCGCTCTTCCATGTTGGAAGTATTGGGTGAAGACTTTATCCGGACTGCCCGCGCCAAAGGACTTTCGCCCCTTCGGGTCATCATGAAGCATGCATTGCGAAACGCCCTGATACCGGTGGTAACCGTTATTGGTTTGCAGGTAGGCATTTTGTTATCGGGCGCAATTTTGACCGAAACGATTTTTGCTTGGCCTGGCATTGGACGTTGGTTGCTCGAGAGCATCCACCGCCGTGATTACCAAGTCGTGCAGGGTGGCATCTTGATTGTCGCTACCATGATTATTCTGATCAATTTGCTGGTTGATGTGCTGTATGGCGTTATCAATCCACGCATTCGTTATTCAAGCTAGGAGCACCACATGTCATCGCTTTCTACGCAACTCGCGCCGCCGTCACCGCTGCGCGAATTTTGGAGTTATTTCAGTGCCAACCGTGGTGCACTGATCGGCTTTTATTACATCCTATTCTTAATTTTGATGGTGATATTTGCTGACTTTATCGCACCCTACCACCCCTACGAACAGTACCGTCAGGCGCTGTTAATGCCGCCCGTTTGGCAAGATGGCGGAAGTTGGGCGCATCTGTTAGGTACCGATGATGTGGGTCGAGACATGCTGTCTCGTCTGATTCATGGGTCACGCTATTCGATGTTGGCCGGTGCCATGGTGGTTACCCTGTCGCTGATTATCGGCATCACCATGGGTGTGCTCGCAGGTTTCTATCGCGGCACCTTTGAAGTCATCATCATGCGGATCGCTGATGTGATGCTCGCTGTGCCCAGCTTGCTATTGGCGATCGCTGTGGTCGCGGTACTCGGCCCCAGCTTGATCAATGCGGCCATGGCCATCGTGGTGGTATCCATGCCGCATTACATACGTTTGGCGCGGGCATCGACCATTTCTGAAATGAGCAAAGACTATGTCATATCCTCGCGTGTTGCAGGTGCATCCTCATTCCGGTTGATGTTTATCGCCGTGTTACCCAACTGTATGGCACCCCTTATCGTTCAGGCTACGCTGGGTTTTTCCAACGCCATTTTGGATATGGCAGCCTTGGGATTTGTTGGTTTGGGCGCTCAGCCCCCGATTCCTGAGTGGGGCTCAATGCTCGCTGATGCACGCCAGTTTGTGCAGAGCGCATGGTGGGTTGTCACCTTCCCTGGCGTCATGATTCTCACGACGGTTCTCGCATTTAATCTGATGGGTGATGGATTGCGCGATGCGCTTGACCCCAAGCTGAAACAGTAAAGGTATTCCAATGAGTTTGTTAGAAGTTAAAAATTTATCGGTACTTTTTGGCCCAGAAGGCCAGGCATTTACAGCGGTAGACCACATCAGCCTGAGCGTAGAAGCCGGTGAAGTTGTCGGTATCGTGGGTGAGTCTGGGTCGGGCAAAAGCGTCAGTTCTTTGGCGATCATGGGACTCATCGATTTTCCGGGTAAGGTGACGGCCGACCAAATGATTTTTGACGGTCAGGACCTCCAACAGCTTTCCGAAAAGGCCCGTCGAAATATCACTGGCAAAGAAATAGCCATGATTTTTCAAGAGCCCATGAGCAGTTTGAATCCCTGCTTTACCGTTGGCGACCAAATCATGGAAGCCATTGAGGTACACCAGGGCGGCAGCAAGAAAGAACGGCGTGAAAAGGCACTTGGCCTGCTGCGCCAAGTGGGTATCCCTGCACCCGAATCGCGTTTGAGTGCCTATCCCCATCAGCTCTCGGGTGGTATGAGTCAGCGTGTCATGATTGCTATGGCCATTGCTTGCGACCCCATGTTGCTGATTGCAGATGAGCCGACTACCGCGCTAGACGTTACCATCCAAGCACAGATCATAGACCTACTACTTGAGCTTCAACGCCAGAAAAACATGGGGTTAATTCTCATCACCCATGATCTGGCCTTGGTGTCAGAGGCAGCAGACCGCATTGTGGTGATGTATGCGGGTCAGGTCGTTGAAACAGGCCGTGTTGAAGAAATTTTTAGCCATCCAAAACACCCCTACACACAGGCACTGCTCAATTCGATGCCTGAATCGGCCATCGGTCATAAGCGACTGCGCGCCTTGGGTGGTGTGGTTCCCGGTGCCAATGACCGTCCAGAAGGCTGCTTGCTCAGCCCACGCTGCGAGTATGCAACTGACCGTTGTCGCACTGAGGCACCTGAGCCGAGTGGACCTATTGAACGCCAAGTTCGCTGCTTTTTTCCATTACAACCAACAGGGAGTTCAGCCGCATGACCGCTGTCCTACAAGCCACGGATCTCAAAAAGCATTACACAGTGAGCCAGGGCTTTATGAAACCCAAAGCCAGGGTCAA
>CAWUUZ010000062.1:0-8810 GCA_963925745.1 uncultured Pseudomonadales bacterium | reverse complement strand
GTGAGGGGCAGAAAAAGGCAGAAAACTGCAGAAAATAGCAGAAAATAGCAGATGCTAGATTCTAGATTCTAAGATCAAAAAGCAGGACCTAGGTTTTAGAATCTAGCATCTGCTTTTATATCTCTGCCAAATCGCCCTTCGATTCTAACCAGATTTTGCGATCGCCCGAACGTTTCTTGGCCAACAGCATGTCCATCATGTCGAAGGTGATGTTGTCTGCGTCCATATCCAGACGTACCAAACGTCGGGTATCTGGTGCCATGGTGGTTTCCCGTAGCTGCAAGGGGTTCATTTCACCCAGTCCCTTGAATCGGGTAACCTGCACTTTCACGCGTTTGTTCTCGCCCTCTATCCGGTCGAGTATGCCCTGACGCTCTGATTCATCCAGTGCGTAGTAAACCTCTTTGCCCGCATCGATTCGAAACAGCGGTGGCATGGCAACATAGACATGGCCGGCAGTAACGAGGGTTCTAAAGTGGCGTACAAACAGGGCGCAGAGCAGTGTGGCAATGTGCAGTCCGTCGGAATCGGCGTCGGCAAGGATACAGACCTTGCCATACCGCAGGCCTTCGAGGTTGTCTGAATCGACATCAACGCCCAGAGCGACGGCAATGTCGTGAATTTCCTGTGAGGCCAATACCTGGCTCGAATCGACTTCCCACGAGTTTAGAATCTTACCGCGTAACGGCATGATGGCTTGGAACTGTCGGTCGCGCGCCTGTTTTGCAGAACCGCCCGCCGAATCACCTTCGACCAGAAACAACTCGCCAGCCATGGCATCGGTACCGGCACAGTCTGCCAATTTACCGGGTAGGGCTGGGCCTGTGGTGATGCGCTTTCGGGCTACTTTTTTGGCGGCCTTTAGTCGCAGGGTCGCGCTGTTGACGGCCATTTCAGCCAGCATGTCGCCCATGTCGGTATGTTGGTTAAGCCAGAGACTAAAGCTGTCTTTGACCACACCAGAGATAAACACCGCAGACTGTCGCGATGACAGACGCTCTTTGGTTTGACCCGAAAACTGCGGATCACGCATCTTGGCTGACAGCACATAGCGTGCCTTGTCCCAGACGTCTTCGGCCGATAATTTCATGCCGCGTGGCAGGAGGTTTCGGAATTCGCAGTACTCACGGATGGCCTCTAACAGCCCGGTTCGGAAACCGTTAACGTGGGTGCCGCCTTGTGAGGTTGGGATCAGGTTCACATAGCTTTCTGCGATGGCTTCGCCACCCTCAGGTAACCACTGTATCGCCCAGTCCACGGCTTCTTCTTTGCCTGCGAACGAACCGGAAAAGGGTTCCTGGGGCAAGACTTCAAAAAAGCGGGTATTGAGTTTTAGATAATCGCGCAGACCGTCTTCGTAATACCACTCGTCGGTCTCATTGGTTTCTTCTTGGGTAAAGTTAACCCTAAGGCCCGAACAGAGTACTGCCTTGGCCCGCAAAATATGTTTGAGACGCGAGGGTAAGAATTTGCCTGAATCAAAATAGGAGGCATCGGGTAAAAACTTGACGGTGGTGCCCTTGTCTCGTTTGGCACAGCTGCCCACAACGGTCAGATCAGTGACCTTTTCACCATTCTCAAAGGCCATGTGATACACCGAGCCATCACGTTTGATATGGACATCCAAACGCTTTGACAGGGCGTTGACCACGGACACACCCACACCATGCAAACCACCACTAAACTGGTAGTTGTCACCCGAAAACTTACCACCGGCATGCAGGCGGGTAAGGATCAGTTCGACACCGCTAACACCCTGCTCTGCATGAATATCAACGGGCATACCGCGACCATCATCGGAGACTTCCAAGGATCCGTCGGCAAAGAGTTTGACGTCAATTCGGGTGGCGTGTCCGCCAAGGGCTTCGTCTACTGAGTTGTCGATAACTTCTTGCGCAAGGTGGTTGGGCCTTGTGGTATCGGTGTACATACCGGGCCGTTTGCGCACTGGGTCTAGACCACTTAAAACTTCGATGGCATTGGCGTTATATTGATTTGTCATAGTGGTTTCTTAGCAGAGAAATAAAGGGCGCACCTAGGGGCGCAGCATCATGTGTGACTCAGGCAAGGGTCTGTCTTGCCTCTCACTTATTGACACCATAATAGTGCCTGACGACTTAGAAATGAAGAAAAGATTGCAGTCATTTTGGGGTGGTGGACAGGTTCAGGAACCCGATCAGTATTAGTAGCCGAGCCCGTCATACTCTATCGTCAGCGGGATGGTATCGACCCGTACCACACCGGATTCGAAGGTGCCGTCGGGATAGAGATCAAACCAGCGATAGCCCGGCATAACAAGGTCTAGGGCAAAATCATCCGACTTGGGCTTAAACTGAATGCAGGAAGAAGGTGTGGAGAGCAGGCGCAATCCGTCGAGGGTACGATCAAGTTCTTGGTGCACATGCCCCCAGAACAACCCCTTCACATGCGGCTTCCCTGTTACCAGCGCAATGAGATCAGCACCGTTTTCGATTTGGTGTTCGTCGATCCAAAGACTGCCCTGTGGCACGGGCTGGTGGTGAAAACCAAACAACACATGACGATCGGGGTGGTTTTTAATGACCGCGCTCACGAGGTCTAATTCAGCGTTGAGCAAATGCCCATGGACCTTTTTGGGAACCGAGGTATCCAATAGCTGGATGAGCCAATTGTCCAACTCAATGCGACCAGAACCGATGTTCAGCTCTTTACCAATGCGGGCCATTGTGTGCTTGTCATCGTGATTACCCGGACACCAATAGGTGGGTGTGCCCATGCCTTTTACCAGGGCGGCAACCCGTCGGTAAGCGGCATCGGAAGCATCATGTGCAATGTCGCCTGTCAGCACAATGGCATCAGGCTTTTTGCCTTCTTCACGGACTTTTGCAAGCACCATATCCAAACCCAACTGGGTTTCGAAACCCATCAGTTTACCTTCAGTCTCAGCACGAATGTGTGGGTCGGTAATCTGTATGAGTCGCTTTGGCATGGTGTTCAAATCTTGCATACTCTATCGGTTTAGCATTGTATAAGTTTTGCACAGTAGGATGAATAGTGACAGGTACGGATACCTTCAAACAATGAAAATGTCTTGTTTCCTAGAACCGAATCACATAACGGATTAGATTACTGGCGTGACTTGGCTGATACCCTGTGCAATACAAACTCCCAGAGCCTCACTTAACATGCGGTTTAGCTGGTGTTTTTCGTCCTGGTGGTACATTTTTTGGTTGGGATAGGGATAGACCCCCGCCAACTGTTGTCCTGCCTCTGAGAGCACGACTTCTGCCATGCAGGCATCATCATAGATACGCACATGAAAGGCCTGAGGCTCAATCAAGACATGGCATTGGTAGTTAAAGGTGATGGTGGTGGTAAAGGGAAAGCGCTCCATGACCCGAAAACTCGCAGAACCCAAGCTGGTGCTACCCCGAACCAAGTCGATCTCACGGCTACTGCCCACCGTGTTGTCGGGAAAGAGCCGCTGTAGCTTGATAAAGTTGGCGGTACAGACCGCAGCAGCATCCTGTAGGTTGGGAACGTATCTGGGTTTCATGTCGTTGACCATGTCTGTCGCAGGCGATCGCTGTGTAGCTGAAACCACTGTAGCGCAATAATCGCCGCTGCGTTACAAACGCGACCCGAGGCCAACAGTGTTTCAATAGCGGCGACATCGATGACCTCTACCCTGATGTCTTCGCCCTCATCGACCAAACCATGAATACCGCCTGCGCCGGTGGCGTCCACCTCACCCACATAGAGGTGAATCTTCTCGTTGCTGGCACCTGGAGAGGACCAATACTCGGCGATCTTTTCAATTCTTTTGAGGGTCAGCCCCGCCTCTTCCAAGGCTTCGCGTCTGGCGACATCCTCAGGTGGTTCATCTTCCTTGTCGAGCAACCCTGCTACCAATTCAAGCAACCAGGGTTGACCACCCTCTAAAGCGGGCGCCCGAAACTGCTCAATCATGACCACGGATTCCAGCACTGGGTCGTATAACAGCACACAGGACGCTGCGTGTCTGACAATTAATTCGCGCGCGATTTCAGGGCTCATGCCACCGCCAAATAGGGCATGCCGTACAAACCACTTTTCCATGCGGAAAAAGCCTTTGTAGAGTATTTCGATCCGTGTGCGCTGAAATTGCATGCTGTTGCCCATGGGTGTTTTTTGCGTAGGGGGTATCTTGATTGATCGCGTTGAACTTGTAAATGTCAGGTAAACCGAAGAGCTGTCTCAGTGCAGTCACTATACTGCGGGCAGTTAGCCCGATACACTGACGCATTGTCATCTATAATGGCAAGTTGTTCGTATATACACTGTGCGATATTGAAATACACCTTGGGTGCCACTGTTTAGGCCATTTTCGGTAACAGCTGGTTCGTGTGACAATTGATTGGAATCCATTATGAAAGCCATCCCCCTATTCATTGCGGCACTTGCAGCATCGACCTCTGTACTGGCAAGTACCAACCTCACTGAGATTTGGCAGCAAGCCAAGCAAGCGGATACCAACATTGCCACAGCAGAATATCAGGCCCAGATTTCAGAACTACAGATACAGCAAGGGCTTGCGCGGTTATTGCCAACAGTAAGCGCTTCATCTAGCTATAGGGCAATTGGCCAAGACTTGGATCTCAAATGGGGTGACGGCGCGCTGAAGGCCGGTATTTCGATAAGCCAACCGGTGTACCACCAGAACGCCCTGTATTTTTATGATGCCCTTAAGGTTAAGGCTGGATCTGGCGTATACAGCATTGATGCAGCAAAACAGTCTTTGATGATGTCAGTAACAGATGCGTATTTTAACGCCCTAAAAGCCGAAGACCGGGTGTTGCTCAGCGAAGCAGAATTGTATGCCGTACAGCGGCAGATGGAGCAAACCCAAAAACGCTACGATGTGGGTTTGGTCGCACAGACAGATGTGCTCGATGCAAAATCCAGCTACGCCACTGCCAAGGTCAACCTGATTACAGCACAGGGCACTTTAGACAACAGCATGGAATCCTTGGCGGTTCTGGCCAATACCATGCCGGCTGACATCTCGCGCCTCCCTGATTCACTCAGTATTCCCATGCTTGATGCAGCGGGAGTTGATATTTGGATTGACCTTGCAAACAAACTGCATCCAACCCTCTTGGTTGATCGACAAAATCTCAAATATCTCGCGCTTAATCAGAAGTCGAAAAAGTCTGAAAACCTACCCACTGTAGACGCTTCATTCACATCTGATTATTCTGATCTGTTCGACACTGGTTCAGCCTCTAGCGGCATCACCTCTGTATTTAGCCTAAGCGTGAGACTACCTTTGTACGATGGTGGAACACTGTCTTCGGCCATAATCGAAAACGGAATCAACATCAACATCAGTATGCAGCGTGCGGAACAGAACCGACGCAACATTGAACTGAACATTCGTCAGATCTACCGCAAGATTCAAACCGATGTGTCAAACCTTAATGCCCTGTTACAGGCTGTTGAATCCAGAGAGGGTTCGCTCAAGGCCACCCAGGCGGGATACGATGTCGGTACGCGCAATATCGTTGAGGTCTTGAATGCCCAACGTGCAACCTATGCTGCAAAACTCAATTACCGCATGGCCCAATATGACATCATTCTGGGACAGCTCAAGTTGAAGCAGGCTGCCGGTGTGCTGAGTGAAACAGACTTGGCGGACATTAATGGGTTGTTAGAATAAGCCAAACCCTTTTGTAACCAAAAAGGCAAACCTTAGGGTTTGCCTTTTTTTATGGCCTGAGAAAAACTTATTGGTTTGGCAGCAGCGTTGCAATGACGGCCATATGCCTTTCCGTCGCGCCCTGATTTTCAGACACCCAGGCTTTTGCTGCCTGTCCCATGGCGGCTCGCCGTTCGGGATCTGATAACAATCGGCTCATGGTTGGCAACAGGGTATCGACGTTGATGGGTAGCAGCGCGCCGGCTGCCTGCAACGCATCGTGGCTGCTCTGGCATTTGTGGACGTGCGGACCCATGACGATCGGCAATCCCAATGCCGCTGGTTCAACAGGGCTGTGACCCCCAATATCGGCCAAGGAGGCGCCCACAAAGGCGACATCTGCGGCTGCATAGTAGGCAAACAGCTGTCCCATGGTATCGCCCAACCAAACGCTCTGTTCTGCATTCGGTAGGTTGCCTTCGCTCTGTCTTGTGAAGGCGAATTTTTGTTGCTGCAGGTAGTTTGCAACCCAGTCAAACCGCTCGGGGTGACGTGGCACCAGCACCAGCAACAGATTGGGAAGCTGCGCCAGCAAGGCGGTATGGGTTTCAAGAATCACCGCTTCTTCGGTGGGCTGTGTTGATGCGGCTATCCAGGTCGGTCGCGCAATCTGCTGCTTCCACACCTGCCCCTGGTCTAGTTGCTGCTGGGGCACGGCTTGGTCAAACTTCAAATTACCCGTGACCGTCATGTTAGCAAGCGGCACACCCAGTTTTTCAAACTGTTGCACATCCTCTGGGGTTTGGGCGGCTATGTGGTGCAATGCCTTGAGCATGTCTCGCCCCAAACTGCCGGACATTTTGTAACGCTTTGCCGAGGCTGCATTCATGCGGCCATTGGCCATCATGACAGGAATGGCCTGTGCTCTGCAGGTTGCCAAGAAATTGGGCCACAATTCGGTTTCGGTCAAGATCACCAAGACTGGTTTCAGCTTTCGCACAAAGGGGTTGATGATAAAGGGCGCATCGTAAGGCAGGTATTGGCGTAGCACGCGGTCACCAAACTGCGCTTTGGCACGCTCTGCACCCGTGATGGTCATGCAGGTGAACATCACCTGATGATCGGGATATTGGTCTAGCAACGATTCTACCAAGGGGGTAATGGCAACCGTTTCGCCTAGGGAGACGGCATGCACCCAAATCAGAGGTCGGGTTGGTGTGGGTTTTCGCCACCCCAGACGCTGACCCCACTGCTGGCGGTAGGCAGGGTTATGACGGGATCGGACCAACAGCCGCAGCAAAATAAGCGGCAATGCCAGGGTGATCAACAACGAATAAAGCCATTTTGGCATCAGTGTCTATTCCTAGAGTCGCAGTGCGACAGTGCTTAGTGGGGGCCAGTGATTCAAAGCCCTTCTTTCTTGTCTTTATCATCTATCATCTAGCATCTTTGTTTCCTGCCCTTCCTTTCTTTCCTTTCTTTCCTGATTTTATCTTCTTATCCAAACTTCAAACGCCCACTGGCATCCACCATGGGGATATCACCAAAGGTATGCTGTAGGTGGTAAACCAGCTTTTCAGCAACTGTCTCGGAAGGCACAGCTGATAACTCGGTGACATCCAATACCCTATAACGCTCTAAACCCAGGGACAGTGCCACCCGTGCAACTGGGGTGCTGTTCTGCGACAGGGTAAAGTGCACCTGATGTTCGGTTTCCTTTCGTTCACTGCCCTCGCTGTTTGCCATAGGCTGCTTGGGCTTGGCATGTTGGGCAGGGCGGTCAATTTGAAAGTCGCCCAAAAACAGTTCCATCAGCCAACGGTCATTACCGCGGGTTAATACCTTGGCAGCGACTTCCAGAGGATACCATACTGCCTTGGCGTCTTTCTCTGGGGTAAAGTCTGACTGGTCGCCAATGCTGCCTAAGAAATAATGCGACTGAATGTGGAAGTGTTCTTTGTAGATCGGTGAATAGCGACAGTCATCTGCTGCCAAGAGATATTGGATGGGCGCTATGGCCACGCCCAATTCTTCGTCGATTTCACGCACCAGGGTGTCTAGCAGGGTTTCGCCAGGGTCTTGGCCACCACCTGGCAAGAACACACCGGTGCCCGTTTCGATGGTGAGCAGCTCACCCCTTTTGCTCAATATAACGGCATAGGCACCCGGACGTGGCACATAGTGTCTATCGTTGTCGGCGGTATGCAACAAGGGTCGCAGCGCAATGGGAACTGGGGCAGTGTTGGGTATTAAAGTCATGCCAGGGCCCTCTGTGCTATGCCGTTAATAGAATCAAGCCATCGAGAAAATCCTCGAGCAAGCCAATTAGTAAAGGGATGCCTCACCCTCTGGACGGGTTTTAAAGCGTTTGTGTAACCAGAGATACTGTTCTGGAAAACGCGTGACCTGCTGCTCTAACCACTGGTTAAAACAGAGGGCATCTGCGGTGTGGTCACCGCTGGGAATGGGCAAGGGCTGTGACAGCTCCAAACAATAGTGCCCATCAGCCTTGCGGTAAAATGCGATGGGAATCACCACCGCGTCGGTCATCTTTGCCAACTTGGAGGTGCCGGTAATGGTGGCTGTGGCTACATTAAAAAAGGGAATAAAGACGCTGTTTTGGCGGCCATAGTCTTGGTCGGGTGCATACCAGAGCACCTGTCCTGATTTCAAAACCTTCACCATGCCACGCAGATCCTTTCTGGCGACCGTTCCCTTGGCGGATTTTAGCCGCGCGCGTGTCATCCACAGGTTAAAGAGGGGATTGTCATGGTCGCGCTGTACGGCGTGAAAATCTTGCACATTGCCCAGAAGCCCACTGGCCAAATCGATCAGGGCAAAATGACCACCCACCAGCAACACGCCCTTGCCTGCTTGCTGCGCTGTGGCAATGTGTTCCAAACCAGAAATGGTGCTGAGGCCAGCTAATTTTTGGGTATCTCGAGACCAGGCATAGGCGGATTCCATCATGCCCTGCCCAAAGGAGATAAAGGTTTTCTTAACCAGCGCCTGCTGCGCCTCAGCTGATAGTTGCGGAAAACACAGCGCGATATTGGTTGCACAGATATGGCGGCGTTTTTTTAACAGACGGTGGGCCAGACGACCGATGCCACGACCCAATACCAACAGGATCGAAAACGGCAAACGGGTTAAC
>CAWUUZ010000061.1:0-4452 GCA_963925745.1 uncultured Pseudomonadales bacterium | reverse complement strand
CCACCGGTCGACATCATCTTTCTTTACAAGGTTATCGAGATCATCGGCGATATGGCCAATTATGCACAGCGCGTTGGTTCACGTATGCAAATTTTACTTGCCCGTTAAATTATAAGAGGACTTCCCAATGACCATAATTGCAGAATATGGCCAGTGGTTTATTGTTTTAGTTTGTATATTTGGTTTTTTGATGGCTTGGGGTGTCGGTGCGAATGACGTTGCCAATGCCATGGGTACCTCAGTAGGTTCTAAAGCGTTAACCATTAAGCAAGCCATTCTCATTGCTATGGTATTCGAATTTGCTGGCGCTTATTTGGCTGGTGGCGCGGTAACAGAGACGATCCGTAAGGGCATTATTGATCCGGCATTGTTTGCCAATAGTCCAGAATTGTTGGTTTACGGCATGATGGCGTCATTGTTGGCTGCTGGTATCTGGTTGGTTATTGCCTCTGTGATGGGCTGGCCCGTTTCGACCACACACAGTATCGTGGGTGCGATTGTCGGCTTCGCGGCCGTGGGCGTCGGTGTTGATTATGTCAACTGGAGCAAGGTGGGTTCCATTGTATCAAGCTGGGTGGTGTCGCCGTTATTGGCGGGCGTTATTTCGTTTTTGATATTTAGGTCTGTTCATACCCTTGTCTTGAATACCAAAGATCCCTTTGCATCTGCAAAACGCTGGGTACCCATGTATATGTTCTTTGTGGGTCTGTTGATCGGCATGGTAACGCTATTAAAGGGCCTCAAGCACGTTGGCGTTAAGGTCTCTTTCCTTGAGTCCTTTATGATGTCGGTTGGCATCGGTTTTGTGGTGATGGGGATTGGTTATCTGTTGCTGCGTCGCGTTAAGTTGGATCCGGAAGAAAACCGTGATTTTCGCTTTACCTCGGTTGAACGCGTATTTTCAGTGCTGATGATCTTTACAGCCTGTTCTATGGCCTTCGCACATGGCTCAAACGATGTTGCAAACGCGGTAGGCCCATTGGCAGCGGTATTTAACATTGTGTCCAGTGGTGGCGAGATCGCATCCAAATCGGCAATGCCTGCTTGGATCCTATTGTTGGGCGGCGGCGGTATTGTGCTGGGCTTGGCTACCTATGGTTATAAGGTCATGGGTACCATCGGCAGAAAAATTACCGAGCTCACACCCAGTCGTGGTTTTGCAGCTGAGTTGGGTGCTGCGGCGACGGTTGTGTTGGCGTCTGGTACAGGACTCCCCATATCGACGACCCACACCCTGGTAGGCGCAGTATTGGGTGTCGGTATGGCGCGGGGTATCTCTGCATTGAATTTGCAGGTGATTGGCACCATTGTAGCGAGTTGGGTTATTACCCTGCCGGCCGGTGCGATTCTGTCTATTCTGTTTTTCTTTACCTTTAAGGGCATGTTTAGCTAAGTGCTTATCCATAAAAAAACCGGGTTTGCCCGGTTTTTTTATGTCTGTCATCTGTGCCCAGTTTTAAATAGGGCATGCAGCCTGTTGTAACCAGGCGAGGGGTTCGGCTGTTAAGCGTGGACCCACCTTCTCGATGACTTTGCTGTGATAGGCGTTTATCCATTGCACTTCTTCGACCGTTAGCATCTCAAGAACGATGAGCCGTTGGTCAAAGGGTACAAAGGTCAGGGCTTCAAAACGTAAAAAGGCTTTGCCATCATGACCAAGGTCTTCAGCAGGTCTGACCACAACGAGGTTTTCACACCGAATACCATAGTGCCCATCCTTGTAATAACCCGGCTCATTGCTGACAACCATGCCTGGCAAGAGTGCAAAGTCATTGCCCTTCTTAGAGATGCGTTGCGGACCTTCGTGAACACTTAGGAAGTGCCCAACACCATGACCTGTGCCATGGTCAAAATCGAGACCCTGCTGCCACAGAGGCTGTCTTGCAAGTACATCTAACTGCGAACCCGTGGTGCCCTCGGGGAAGGTAATACGGTCGAGTGCGATATGGCCTTTCAAAACCAAAGTAAAACGCTCACAAAGCTCTTGGGAAGCTGTGCCAATGGCGATGGTACGGGTGATGTCAGTGGTGCCACACAGATACTGGCCACCGCTGTCGACCAAATAGACGCCATCCTGTGGAAGCTGTGCAGGGGTGCCGTTTCGGTGGTTGTAATGGCACATGGCGGCGTTACTGCCGGCTGCAGAAATGGTATCAAAGCTGACCTCAACAAAGTCGGGTTGCTGTTCGCGAAAGGTGAACAGCTTATCGGCCAATGCGGCTTCATCAGGACGTTCGCCTTGGGCAACAATGCCATCAAGCCAGGACAAAAAGCCAATTTCGGCCACGGCATCCTGTAGATGCGCTTCCTGCATGCCTGATATTTCAACGGCGTTTTTTGCCGCCTTGGGTAACAGCACGGGATCGGGGTAGCTGATGATCCGCGCGCCCGCTTCAATCAGTGCGTTGATGACAAAGGCACTGGTGGTATCGGCATCAACCCAGATGGTTTTGCCGCTTAACTGGCCCAGGGAATCACCCAATTCAGATTCTGCTAAAAAGGTAACGCCCGCGCCAACGTGCTCGGCCAAGGTGTCGATCTGCTTTTTGGGATCCATGTGATAAACCATGGTGCCGTCTGCGAACAGGAGGCCGACACCCAAAGCCAGGGGCAATGAGGGGATGTCTTGACCGCGGATGTTAAGCAACCAGTTGGCTGAGTCGGATGCAAAGATAAGCGCGGCGTCAGCATGGCGTTTGCCGATGGTGGCACCAATAGCAGCGCGCTTGTCAGCGCTGTTTCGGCCTGCAGTGGCCGTCGGCATTAACATGACGGGCTTGATGTCAGCATCAGGCCGATCTGTCCAACAGGCGTCTATGAGATTGTAATCAAGGGACAACAGACCAATGTCAGCATCAGCTAAGGTCTTTTGGGTTTTTTGATGCCAATGGTAGGTGTGCATGCGTGGGTCAATTGCCACCTGGCTGCCAGCTGCCAACTGCGAGATAAGCCACTCTGGCTGCGGGTCGTCGACCAGATGTAAGATAAGGAAGTCTTCGGTCGAAACCTGGTCGCGCACCTGAACACGGTAGCGGCCATCAACAAAAATAGCGGCCTGCTCCTTGAGAACGATGACCATGCCAGCGGATCCTGAGAAGCCAGAAACCCACTGTAGCCTGCGGTTGCGCTCTGGAATATATTCGCCCAGATATTCATCTGCGCTCGGCACAATGTAGGCATCAATGGAGTGCTTATCCATGTGTTCACGAATGGCATCGAGGCGGCTGGCAATAGTAGTGGTCATAGGTATGTAAACTCATGTTCGTTGATAGGTTTGGCGAAGGTGTCCTTGATCCCCTTCGCCGTGGCACTAGCGGGCTATACGCTCAGTAACGCCCGAATCAATCTTTTTTGTCGGTATCTATGGCTGAACCCGTATCAAAGGGTGATCCAGTGGGCTTGTAGGGCGCAGGACTGGCCTTTTCAACAGCGACATCGGTCACCGGCGTCTCAGTCGTGGTTGTGACTTCGTCAGCAGCAACAGGCAGATCATCGGTGTCGGTGTCGGTATCTGCATCTGCATCTGCATTGCCGGGTCTGGCAAATTTGCTAAATATCAGACCAATTTCAAACAGCATCCACATGGGAATGGCCAATATGGTCTGGGATATCACGTCAGGCGGTGTCACCAACATGCCAACAGCAAAGCACCCTACAAAGATATAGGGGCGCTTTGCCTTTAATGCGGAAATGCTCACAATTCGAGACCAGACCAGCAGAAAGGTAGCAATGGGTATTTCAAAGGCCAGGCCAAAGGCAAAAAATATTTTCAAAATGAAATCGAGCACACTGCTGATGTCAGGCATGAAGGCAATGCCTTCAGGCGCCACGGAGGTAAAGAAACCAAACACAATGGGTAGGACAACAAAGTAAGCAAAGGCAACGCCGCAATAAAAGAGCAACACGCTGGAAGCCAACAGGGGAACCGCAAAACGTTTTTCGTTTTTGTACAAAGCGGGAGAAATAAAGCTCCAAATCTGGTGGAGTATATAGGGCATCGCGAGCATGACCGCCAATACCAGGGTCAGTTTAAAAGGTACAAGGAAGGGCGATGTAACGCCTGTGGCGATCAGACCCATTTCTGACAGGTTATCAGGCAGCAACTGTTCCAATGGCCGCGCGACAATCAGATAGATTTCATTGGCAAAGGCATAGAGTCCGGCAAAAAGAACAATGACCACAGCGACGCTGCGTAACAACCGATCGCGCAATTCTTTCAGGTGTGCAACCAGGGGTAGCGGTTGGTCTTTAGCGTCTTTAGCGTCTTTGGGTGTCATCTTTTTCCGTCACGGTTGGGGCCACGTCGCCCTCGGTGTTTTTGGGGGGATTGTCTTTGGTTGCATCAGGGGTGATCGCAGGTTCATCTTTGGTGGCGCCGGCGGCGTCGCTTGGAAGCACCTGTCCCAATGCTGCATCGGTGTTGATGCCAAAGGACTGACCGCTGGTTTCATC
>CAWUUZ010000060.1:0-4698 GCA_963925745.1 uncultured Pseudomonadales bacterium | reverse complement strand
AGCCACCTGAGAAATTGCGCTTGGCATTGTGGTTGTATATTTGCCAGTGGTTTTGCGCCATTTTATACCGACAGGCGTAGATGGCGCGTCCGTTTAGGACACCAATGCGCCAATCAAAATCGGTATACATATATTCTTGTACCAAAACCAGCGCCGTGTCGTTGAGCATCTCACCGATCTTGTCGCGCAGACCGTCGCGGTCCTTTACTTTAAAGACCCCCTTCGAAAAGGACCCCTCAGGTAATTTCAATACCATAGGGTAGTCATACTGCGATTCTATTGTGTCTAGGGTGTCTTCTTCGTTATTGATCACCACGCGGGTTTTTAACGAAGGAACATTGTTGTAGCTAAAGGCATCGTGCAGGAAAGCCTTGTTGCAACAACGCAAAATGGAGGTGGCATCATCCATCACAACCAAGCCCTCTTGCTCAGCTTTTCGGGCAATGCGGTAGGTGTGGTGGTCTATGGCCGTGGTTTCACGAATAAACAACGCATCATAATGACCGATGTGGTGCATTTGCTTGGCGGTTACGGTTTCTGCAAGGATGCCGACCTTGGATGCTGCCTTGATAAAACGCTTAATGGCTTCTTTGTCGCTGGGTGGCTGGGCTTCATTGGGATCAATCAAGATCGCCATTTCCCACCGGTGGCGTTGCTTCTGGGCTTTGTCTCGCCAAGTTTGTCCAACGAACAGCGCTAGGCGCTCTAAAAATACCCCTTTTTGATCGTCTGACAGTGCGCCGTAAGCGACCCTTTTGATCGTGTATTGCGTGCCATTGGGATCACGGCTGAGTTGAACCTCTAAGATAGGGGCAGGGTAGAGGTCAAAGGTATGGCGCGCGAGTTTCTTAAATTCAGCTTGCTCAGTCCAGCCAAAATAAACCATCAGGGTGGTGGTGCTGTTGTGCGGTATGTTTTCTAGCAGACTGGCGGGTAACGCGATGTTCAGGCTATCAAATTCAGAACGTTGGAGGTCGCGTAGGTCATTCACCGTCACAATAGAGGGCATTACCTTGTGCTGT
The DNA here is from genome assembly GCA_963925745.1 of uncultured Pseudomonadales bacterium. Taxonomy (GTDB): domain Bacteria; phylum Pseudomonadota; class Gammaproteobacteria; order Pseudomonadales; family Natronospirillaceae; genus CAJXZL01. The sequence goes on along the minus strand of CAWUUZ010000060.1, from coordinate 3,676 downwards.
CTGGCTTCGGCCAGCAGTGAGCAATAGTAACCACGACTCAAATAATGCTCTGTATCACAGAGGTTAATGATGTTTATTTTTGGTTCATTTTTTTTAGGATAGTCGGATAAATAATGCTCGAACGTGATGGTTTCAAATGATTCGTTTGAAAGGAGTAAGGATTCGTTATCGACGACAACGATGGTCTTGTTCATGTCTAGGTTCCTGTAAGTGACAGCGGTATGGATAATGTCGATATCCAATCAACGGGTGTTTCTGAATCATTAGGGTTAGGGTGTTTAGCCACCGGTAACCTGTGTCCCCTGATGTACATTTCATCATAGTCGTAAAACCAATCACAGCAAATGCCAATAACCAGCCTTCATGGCTCAAAAAATGATGCCGAGCGTCATATTGGACCAATGAATGACAGTAGATTACAGCCTAATTCTGGTTTAGCAATGGCTTTTTTTTGACATGAAAACGGCGCATAGGCAAAAAATAGCCGATGCGATGTGCGTCTTTGGTGAGAATAGCAGGCAGATACCTGTATCGGTCGATACTGGTGTGGAGCGAATCTTGGTATACCGACAGACGCTGCTAGGCGGTGTTTTGGATTTTGGATAATTCGGCGTTGAGAAATAACGTTTTGAGGACTAACAGCACGATGAGCAACAGACCTAAGCTGCCTGCAGTTAAGGAAATGAGGCCCTTTTTTTTGCGGACCCGAGAGAACCACGGCCACTCATTGGGCGGCTCCGAGATAGGGAGCCGAACAGTGAACGGCGGCGTCGATTACCTGGTTACTGAATCTGCGTGACATCGACATAGAGCGTCAGGGTTTGGCCTGGCTGAATATACTTGCCCGTGATGGTGTTCCATTCATGTATCTGGCTGATATTCACATTGAATTTGTCAGCGATTCGGGCCAGTGAGTCACCCGATCTGATGGTATAGCCGACCTTTCGAATAACAGCACGGCTACCTGTCAAGCTAGCCACAGCGGCTTCTCTTGGAAGCCACACCACAAGCTCTTGGCCAGGAAACAGCATGTCAGTGGGTGCCATGTTGTTCCAACGTGCCATAGCGCGCATATCGACATCATAGGAGCGGGAAATATCCCAGAAATTGTCACCTGCGGCGACCACATGGGTGTGTTGCTTTAACCCTGAGGAATCTGGATTTTTGGATTGTTGGGTAGCCAAGCGTTGGCCAGCGCTCAAAGCGTATTCGTCGGCACTGCCAGAAGCAGAGGGGATCATGAGTGTTTTGCCAGCGACAATGATATCTGAATTGAGATTGTTGACGTCTCTTATTACCTGCAACGTGGTGCCAAAGGAGGCAGCGATGGTGCTCAGCGAATCACCCGATTTGATGGTGTAACGTTCCCAACTGATACGCTGGTTCTCAGGAATATCGATCAGTGCCTGTTCAAAGCTGTCTGCCTGCGCAACCGGTATGAGGAGGTAGTGCGGGCCATCAGGGCTGGTAGCCCATTGGTTAAAGCCAGGGTTAAGCAGGTATATTTCATCGAGGTCAACTTTCGAAATACGCGCTGCCTGTGCCAGGTCTATTTGCCCACCGACATCGACCTGTTTGAAATAGGGTGTGCTCGGAATGCTGGTAAGGCTGACATTTGCCGTGCGGGGATCCCAAATAATTTTTGCCAGCGCCAAGAGTTTTGGCACATAGGCTTCGGTTTCGGGTGGTAAATTGAGGGACCAAAAATCAGTCGGCAGACCCTTTTCTCTGTTTTTGCGCATTGCTTTATTAACCGTGCCACCACCCGAATTATAGGCAGCCAAGGCCAAGAGGTAGTCGCCATCAAAGCGTTTTGCTAAAGACTCAAGGTAATCCAATGCGGCGTTGGTTGACGCAACAACATCGCGTCTACCGTCGTACCACCAATCTTGTCTTAGGCCATATAGGGTGCCGGTGCTGGGAATAAACTGCCACATGCCCGACGCCCGACCATGAGAATAGGCAAAGGGATCGTAGCCGCTTTCCACGATGGGCAATAAGGCAATTTCTGCCGGCATGCCACGTTCAATCAGCGTGGTCACAACATAGTAAAAATAGCGGTTGGCGCGTGAGGTAACGCGGTTTATATAGGCCTGATGCTGGCGGTAATATTCATATTGGCTGGTCAACCGCGGTTGATCGATATCGAGGTCCAGCTGGAAGTTTTTGCGAATCGACAACCAGAGATCATCGGGGTACAGAACAGGGATGTTACGGTATTCGTAGTCAGCGCCACTCAGATAGACGTTGATGCGTTCTGAGGCACTCGGTACCCGATACAGTGGAATGTCATCCAGGGCGCTCAATACGGCTTGGTCGTCAGAGAAGGGTGCTAACTGCGCTGGCGCTTCTGTGGCAACATCGGTTAGGGTCACTGCTGGCTCAACAGGCGCTTGGCTAATAGGCGTCTGGTCAGGTGCGATTTCCACAGGGCCTTCAACGATGGCTGGTTCTTGCTGTTCGATGGTTGGTTGCGTAGCCGCACTTTCAGATTGAAAGGGCTTTAGAGGCAACAAACTTTGGCAGCCAGACAAAAAAAGCGTTGTAATGAGAAGCGTTCGTGAATCTAGGATCATTATTTAACCGATACTGAGGTTGTGATTTCACCACCCTTACCCGAAAAGACAGGTCATTGTTCAAGGAATGGCGGTCGTTGTTGCACTTGGGTATTATCATGACGCTTGCAAAGGGTCTTGTGACTTCATCATGATGAACCTTTGAGGCTATCTGCCAAGGTGCTATAACGGAAAAGACCGTTATATAATGCAGCGTATAGTACCTGTTATACCAATTGAGAAACAGGTTTAGTGAGACCAACACCCTGTTTTGCATATTTATATGAATTTGAAGGGGTTTTATTCAGGTGCCCAAGTTTCTATCCGATCAGCCGCGTGGTTCTGATAAGCACCATGGCGGACCAATAGACGACCGTGAAATTCGGCTGCATCAGTGGTTTCAGACGCCTTTAGGGCAACAGCTTGTTGACGATCAGAGACAGTGTGTCACGGGCATCATGAAGTCTAAATTTGGGCAACACCTCGTGCAGTTGGATGTGGGGTTGTTTCAGCCCCTGGTCAAAAACCCGCCAGTGGGGTGCATGTCACTGATGTCTCGACTGGAAAACCGTGCAGCCTGCCCAGTAATTCGTGCGGTGCCCGAACATCTGCCATTGCGGCCCGATACCATTGACCACCTGTTGTTACACCATACCTTGGATTTTTGTGAGGATCCGTTTCAGGCATTACGCGAAGCCGAAACAACCTTGGTGTCTGGGGGCTATATGATTGTTGTGGGTTTTAACCCCAATAGTTTTTGGGGAATTCGTCGGTTATTTCAATTTAAGAATAACCAACAGCCCTGGAACGGTCGATTTCTGTCGGTCAATCGCGTTCAGGATTGGCTTAACGTGCTCGGTCTTGAAGTTCAAAGCCACTATTCGGTGGTGCATCGCTTGCCTATCGCTTCGGTCGCGTGGGCAGAGAAATTGAATTGGCTCAACTCCTTGCTGACTCGGGCGTTTCCGCAGACGGGTGGCTGTTATGTGTTGGTGACGCAGAAACGCGTTCCTGGGATTACCTTAACCGGAGCAAAATGGCGTAAGATAAGCGTCCGACCACCCATTCAAAGAGCCAATATTCGCAATGAAAGTTAAGATGTATACCGATGGTGCCTGCAA
>CAWUUZ010000059.1:0-3210 GCA_963925745.1 uncultured Pseudomonadales bacterium | reverse complement strand
GCTTTACCCTTCGGTGCGATAACAGGTGCAATTTCAAATAGGCTTCAGCCACGGTCAGTGGCTTGGTATCGGCTGGTAAAAGCGTCAACACCAACTCAGTCTCGCTTTCCACCGACATCGTGCAAAATTGGGCACTGATCTCATGTCCTGCGGTGGTCATTAAGGCCGCCACATCGGCGATCTGTGCCGCGGTCACACGCACAACCCTGCTGTCAGGGGACAGAGACAGGAGTGCGGTTAATGCGGTTACCAAGGCCTCAGCAGGCATAAAAATGGGTTCTGGGTAATAGCATTCAATAATCTGATGGTCTTTGTTTTCGGTACAGCTGCCAATCGCGAGTGCAAAGTGTGACATGTTAGGTCCTCTGTAATTCTGACAATAAAGTCGTTCGTGTGCTGTCATCGGATCCCACCATAATGCGGTCTTCTAAGGCGATGACGGGGCGTTTAATCAGGGTTGGATGGGCAACTAGGAGTTCAACGAGTTTTCCCTGTTCAAGGCTGTTTTTATCAGCATCGGAAAGCTGCTTCCATGTGGTGCTGCGGCGATTTAAGAGAATGCGTTCATCGATCTTGGCACACCAATCTGTCACCAGCGCTGCGGAAATGCCGTCCACTCTAAAGTCGTGAAAGGCATAGGGAATATCCGATGCCTCTAACCATTTCCGGGTCTTTTTAACGCTGTCGCAATTTTTGATGCCATAAACGATCAGCATGGGTCTATTCCTGTTGTAATTGGTTGATTCGGTTTTCAAGCTTTGCTTTTAGACCAGCAAAGTCCGCCATTTTAAAGGGCTTTTTGTTGGTATCGACGACATAAAAGACGTCTTCAACCCGTTCTCCAAAGGTCGAAATTCGGGCATTTTGAATTTGAATGTTGGCGTCTCTAAAAATCGCACCGATGCGCGCCAAGAGGCCCGGCCGGTCGACTGTAATAATGTCAATTTGTGTTCTGTTGTTTTTGTCGTCTGCGGATATGGTGACCTGCGCAGGAAATTTAAAATGTTTGAGCTGTCTTGGAACGCGGCGATGAATGTTCTTTACGGCCTTTGGCTGGATGATGGCTGTCATCAATTTTTTGCGTATGGTTTCAATGACCACAGGGTCAGACCCAAGGGAATTGCCCTGATCGTCCAAAACGATAAAGGTGTCTAGCGAAAACTGTGTGTTGGCTGAAGTCAGAATTCGCGCATCATGAATATTCAGCCGCAGCGATTCCATGGCACGGGCGATGTCGGCAAAGAGGTGTGGCCGGTCTGGTGCATAGACAAATATCTGACTGGCCCCTTCATAGGACTCTTCGTTAATTTCCCGAATCAGTACCGTGGTTTTTTGAGGGCCACTGCCAAGGATTTCATGGCAGTGCCAGGCGATACTCTCTGAGGACTCACGAATAAAGTATTCATCACCTAGGCTGTCCCAAAAGGGGTCTATTTGCGCAGCATCTCGGCCTAAGCGCTGCAATATGGCGAGGGCATCCGACTTTGTTTCAGCAATGCGTTGTTGAATTTCAAGCGGGGTGGATTCGCCCCGTAGCAAAAACCGACGTGTTTCGATATAGAGTTGCTTGAGCAAGGATGCTTTCCAGCTGTTCCATATAGTGGGGTTGGTGGCATTGATGTCAGCGACCGTCAGCACCATCAGGTAATCCAAATTACTTTGGTTCTGTACCTTGCTGGCAAAGGAGCGAATGACCTCTGGATCAGTTAGATCCCTTTTTTGGGCGGTTATCGACATCAGCAAATGGTTTTCGACCAGCCATACAATCTGCAGGGCATCACGTTCCGGTAGGCCATGTCTTAAGCAAAAGGACATGGCATCTGCAGCGCCTAGGGCCGAATGGTCACCGCCACGCCCCTTGGCGATATCATGGTAAAGCGCCGCAATGTAGGCATTTTCAATCTTGGGTAGGGTACGGATGATGTCCGTCACCAAGGGGTATTTGGCCGTATTGCCGGGGTGTCTAAATTTACGGAGGTTACGAATCACCAAAAGGGTGTGCGCATCAACAGTATAGATGTGAAAGAGGTCGTGCTGCATTTGTCCGACAATGTGACCAAATTCGGGCAGATATAATCCCAGTATGCCAAAACGGTTCATCCGTAACAGATTGGTTGATACACCTTTACCGCAGCGCAAAAATTCAATAAAGAGTGCTTGGTTGACCACATCTTGGCGAAAGGCGACATCGATAAGATGACGGTTTTGGCGAATGAGCCGAATGGTAGCGGCTCGAATTCCGGTTATTTTGGGAATGCGCGCCATCAAGACAAAGACTTCGAGTAATGACGACGGGTTCTCGATAAAGACAGCATCGTGTGTGGTTTCAATATTGCCATTGCGAATGCGAAAACGGTCGTTGACGATTTCGACGGTATCGGTTTTGTCGGCCTGCAGAATGACCTCATCAAAATGTTGCAGCAACATTTCATTGAGCGAGCGCAGCCGTATGACCCGCCGATAATAATCATGCATCAAAGACTCAAGTGCGATTTTCCCGTCGATGTCTTGGTACTGGAATAACGCAGCCAACTGTCGCTGCAGGTCAAATAACAGCCTGTCTTCTGAGCGTTCAGACAGCATGTGCAGGCCAAACCGGATTCGCCACAAAAAAGCCAAACCAGACCGGAGTGCTTGGTATTCAGGCTCGGTCAGAAATCCGCGCGTCACCAGATCCCGGTTTCGGGTGTCGCCAAAATAGCGTTTGGCAACCCAACCGATCGTTTGGACATCACGCAATCCGCCTGGCGACGTCTTTACATTGGGTTCGAGGTTGTATTCGGTCTCATTGTATTTGTCGTGACGCTCTTTCTGTTCAGCCAGTTTGCCCTGAAAAAAAGCACTGCTGTTCCAAATGACCGTGGGGTGAATACGCAGTGACATGGCAGCTTGAATGTCAGGATCTCCGGCAATAAGCCGATTTTCGAGCAGGGTTGTTATGACAGTGAGGTCTTTCTTGGCTTCGTGCGCACAGAACTCAGGGGTGCGAACACTGTGACCAATTTTGAGATTGATGTCCCATAGAAAGGTCAGAAATGCTTGGATTGCGGCTTGGCTTTGTTTGATCGCTTGGTCGCTTTCAAACAGGAGTAACAGGTCTACATCGGAATAGGGCAGTAATTCACCCCGGCCATAACCGCCAACGGCCAGTAAGGCTATTTTTTGGGTTGGCCAGGTTTGCATTTCCCAAGCGGCATGTAACAGTTGGTC
>CAWUUZ010000058.1:0-4811 GCA_963925745.1 uncultured Pseudomonadales bacterium | reverse complement strand
GGAAGGCGGCAGACATCAGTGTCGACACCAGTGCCCGTGGGCTGGTAGCGGTTATGCACCGCTGCGCCCTAAAAGATACCGGTGCCTTTTGGGATTACCGTGGTCAGGTCTTGCCCTGGTAGTAGGCCATCATCAAAATGGCTGACTTTTAGAAGGGTGGGGGTGCACTATCGACCCCTGTCTCTGTTCCTGTTCCTGCTTCTGTTGCTGTAAAAACGTCATCTTCTCTCATGTACCAGACATCCTTTACAAACAAGACTGCGATCGTTGGCACAACAATGGTTGCTGCCGATAGCCACAACACAGCGCGATAGCCCCAGCTTTCAAACAGAAAACCCGCAACCACGATTCCCAGCGGTGCCAAGGATATCGAACCAATGTGGTCATAGGCGCTGACCCGTGAAAGCAGGTGCGCGGGGATTTTTCGTTGCAAGGTGGTCATCCAAATTACACTGAATATCTCGATCGCAATACCCGCCACCAGCGCAGACAATGCAATCCAGAGGACAGAGAGGGGCACAGACAACGTCATGGGCAGCAAACCCAGAAAGAGCACACAGATTGTTGCCAAACGTAGCGGATAGGTCACATTGATCTTAAAGGCGATCATCCCACCAATCACCGTGCCAAGACCAAGACCCGCTGCGATAAACCCCCAATCCATGGGGCCACCGAGCAGGGTCTTTGCCACCGCAGGGCCTATCAAGGCCAGTACACTTTCAGCGGCAGCCACAACAAAGGCAAACTGCACCACAATCACCCAGATCCACCGGTGTTCTGAAAAGGCCGCCCACCCCAGTTTGAGGTCTTGAAAGATGGAGGTTTTTTCGGGTTTGATTTGACGCTTGGGTACCAGCCGCCAGACCAACAGGGCTGAGAAACCAAAGGACAGTGCATCGATCAGCAAGGTCATCCCGGCACCCACCCAGGCGACAAGCACACCACCCAAGGCTGCACCAAAAATCATGGCGCCATTGCGTGAAATACCCAACAGCGCATTGGTGGCCTGTAGGTCTTCCTTCTCAACCAACTGCGGGATGAATCCAGCGGAGGCAGGGCCATTAAAGGCCATCGCGGCACCGTTGATAAGCATCAATAGGGACAACAGCAACAGGGTCGCCTCGCCACTCAAAAACAAGACGCCGATGACCAGCTGAACCACCATGGCCACCACTTCGGCGATCACAATAATGGCTTGCCGAGAGGTGCGGTCGGCAATGGCGCCGCCCAACAACACAATCAGAATGCCCGCCAAGGTAGGCGCGGCCAACACAAAGGCGGCATCCTTGGTAGATCCTGTGAGTTCCAACACCCCAAAAGCCATCGCAATGGGCGCCATGGCGGTACCCATATAGGTAATCAGGTAGGAAATAAAAATGGTTCTGACGTTGGGCAGGCGTAACAGCTTAAACCCATCAGAAATGTGAAACTGTGCCAAGCTGCTTACCCCAAAAGAAGAGTCAAAATTGAATAACACCGGCCTTGAGCGCCTGTTCTGCCCAAAGGCCTTGATGTGAAACACCGGACGGGTGAGAGGGTGGTGCAGTCTCGATCATTCAGACCGCAGTATTTTTTCCATCTTTCGCCCCTTGGCGAGTTCGTCGACCACCTTGTCCAAATATCGAACCTGCTGGGTGAGCACATTTTCAATGTCTTCCACACGATAACCGCAGATAAGACCCTTAATCAGGTGTGCGTTCGGATTCATTGTGGCCTGCTTGAAAAACTGTTCAAAGGTCGTTTTCTCGGCAATCTGCTCTTGAATGCTGGACGCATCGTAACCGGTCAGCCACTGAATCACCTGCAGCAATTCATCCTTAGTACGACCCTTCCGCTCGACCTTTGCAACATAGAGCGGGTAGACCGACGCGAAGGTCATTTTTGCAAAGCGGTCATCATGGTGTTCGGTGCTGGTCATGTCTGTCACTCAAATGCGGCTTGTGGGCTCAGCCTAGCAAATTTTGCGCTGGGGCTGCAGCCGTTCACGGCCTTATAAGGTTGGGTTACCAAAACTGTTTTTCGACATCGAACCGGCCCAACCTCGTTAAGCATTAAATGGCTTTTATGCCTTTTCTGCTGGCCGGTTACTTATAGTCTTCCTTATCCAATCCATATTTTTTCATCTTGTCGTAGAGCGATTTTCGGGGCAGCCCCAAGCTGATTAATGCCTCTTTGATGCTGCCCTGATGCTGGGACAGGGCGCTGGTAATTAAGTTTTGCTCGTACTGCTCTACCAATTCCAGCAGGGTTTGTCTGCCCTGAATCTCGCCCTCAAAGGGGTCTGCCATCTGATCAAAGGCGTGCTCACCAAACAACACATAGCGCTCTGCCAGGTTACGCAATTCGCGTACATTGCCCGGCCAGGGCTGCTGCATGAGCAACGACATGCGGTGGGATGGTGGCGGAATGATTTCGCGTTGGTACCGTGCCGCCGCAATCAGGGCAAAGTGTTGAAAGAGCAGGGGAATGTCCTGTGCCCGTTCTCGCAACTTGGGGATATCGACCTTGACGATGTTCAGTCGGTAATAGAGGTCGCTGCGAAACAGACCCTGTTCTGACAGCGCCTGCAAATCGGTTTTGGTCGCTGTAATGATACGAACATCCAAGGCAACCGACCTGTTGCTACCCAGCCGTTCAATCTTGCGTTCTTCTAACACCCGCAGCAGCTTTACCTGAAGGTGCATGGGCATGCTTTCCACTTCATCTAAAAACACCGTGCCGCCATTGGCATATTCAAACTTGCCGATGCGTTGCTTAGTAGCCCCCGTAAAGGCACCCGACTCGTGGCCAAACAATTCGCTTTCAATCAGGTTTTCCGGCACGGCACCACAGTTGATGGCGACAAAGTTGTATTCAACACGCTTGCTGTTTTCATGCAACCAACGGGCGACCAGGTCTTTGCCCGTGCCGGTTTCGCCCTGTAGCAAGATGTCAGCGGGGGCATCGGCTACGGCCTCCAATAGGCTAAACAGCCGCAGCATGGCAGGGGTTTTACCCAAGATTCTCGGTCCGGGCGCTGCATTCATTTTTAGCTGGTTTTTGAGCGCCCTGTTCTCAAGGGTGAGGGTGCGTTTTTCGGTACCGCGGCGGATGACATCGGCGATCAAATCAGCATCATAGGGCTTTTCGATAAAATCGTAGGCGCCCTGCCGCATGGCAGAAACGGCCATACTGATATCGCCATGGCCGGTTAACAGAATCACGGGGATCTCGTTGTCACAGGCGTGAACCCGGTGCATCAGGGTCAAGCCATCCATGCCGGGCATGTTGATGTCTGAAATAACCACACCCGCCCAATCCCGATCTAGGTTGTCGAGCAACGCCTGTCCGGTTGAAAAACAGCGCACCTGAACATCCTCTAACTCCAAAGCCTGTTGTAATGACTTACGGATAGAGGCGTCATCGTCACAAAAATACACCGGTCCTTTCATAGGGGTTCCTTCATGCTGCATCCTTGTCGTTTACCAATTGGGGCAGGCGAATTGAAAAAACAGCACCCTGCTTTTCTCCATTCACCGCGGTAAGCGTACCACCCATGGTTTCGATAATCTGACGCGAAATGCTCAGACCCAACCCCAAGCCTTCCGACATGTCTTTGGTTGTAAAGAAGGGTTCAAATATTTCCTGGGTATTGACCAAACCGACACCGTTGTCCCTGACCTCGATCACGGCGGTACCCTCGGTCTCGAGTAGCACAACCGAAATTTCTGGCGCGGGCTGCTGCCGTGTCGCTTGAATGGCATTGGACAGCAGGTTCACCATCACCTGTTCTAACCGCACCATATCGCCAGCAACCCACAGCGGGTCTGTGATACCAAGACGGCGCAATGACACCGTGCTTTCATCGAGAACAGGTTGCATCAAATGGCAGCCGTCAGTGATGATTTGGCACAGGTCTATGGCAACCAACTTGCTGCTGGATTTGCGGGTGAACATCTTAAACTGGCTAATAATGGCGCCCATGCGTTCACAGAGTTCGATGACTTCTTGGAGATTCAGATCGGTTTGTTCGGTATTGCCGCGTTGCAAAAATTTGCGCGCATTGGCGCTAAACGCCTTGATCGCCGTGAGTGGCTGATTGAGTTCGTGGTTGATGCTGGCCGACATCTGCCCCAGCGTTGCCAGCTTGGCCGCCTGAATCAGTTCGTCCTGTGTCGACTTTAATTGGAGTTCGGCGCGCGACCGCACATCAATTTCTTCCATCAGTCTGCGGTTGGTTACCAGCAGGTCTTCTGTCCGTCTGGCAACCCGGGATTCAAGTTCACTTCGGCTCGATTCCAGATGCTCTAGCCGTGCCTGACGTTCGCGAACATAGAGCACAGCACCCAGACCCGTTGCCAAAAACAAAATACCCAATAACACCGTGCTCAGCTGTTCGTAACGGATGTTTCTGCTGTTGGCAAAGACAGACACCGTCCAGCCAATATCCGGCATCGGCATGTCGACCGCGATAAAGTAGTCTTCGCCCAGTTGGTAGGTGAGGACCGATTCGTCGAGTCCAGCAGGACGCGGTATGGAGCGTAGCGTCAGTGGTGTGACCTCTATACCTGGGTAGCGGCGCTCATCGCCAATGGTGATCAGACGTTTTTGATCCAATTCCTTAAGACTGCGGTACCGCCAGGTGGGCTGGGTGGATAAAAAGACCACCGAATCCTTGTCTGACACCACCAGGTCGAATAGGTTGTGGCTACCGGGTACCTTCCAGATATTTTCGAGTTCGTTGACGCTGATTTTGAGTACCATAACACCCTGTACCAAGCCGTCTTTTATGATGGGTGAAGAAAAATACAGCCCCCGCACATGGCTCGTGG
>CAWUUZ010000057.1:0-5131 GCA_963925745.1 uncultured Pseudomonadales bacterium | reverse complement strand
ATAAGGCGATTGCACGAGAGAACCAAAGCTAAAGATGGGTCTGTCGATACTGCACCACGGCTTCGCGTGCGTGCAGTATGGTCAAGCCTTTCTATTTGCTGATACACTGGATCGGTTCCCATTAACGTGAAAACCTTCATGACCGCCAGCCAAAAAACACCGTCGCGCCTCCTAACACCGATCCGTATTGGATTTCGTGTAGCCGTGGCAGCCTGCCAGTGTCATCAGACGGTTCAAGGCGTTTACACCAAGACAGCTTTCAGGCCACTACAGCGGTTTCTTGCAGGTCTCCTTTTTGCCCTGGGTTTGGCAACACAGCCCGCCATAGCCAACCCAGTACCGATCCAGTTAGACACCCCCTATTTGGGCCTCATTGCCAATGTTGCATTCTTGCAGGATGAAAACCAGGATTTGTCCCTTGAGCAGGTGAGTGGCTCCTATCAAAACCAATTTACGCCCTTGCAACGCAACCTCTTGGTGAGTGGATTTAGAGATACCCAGGTGTGGCTTCAGATAGACACCCACAACCTCAGCACCAAACCCCTAGAAGTGGTCATGGCATTTACTACCCCTCAGGCCACTACCATTACCGCATTTGACAGCGAAACAGGGCAAACCCAGACTACGGGTCCGGCTGTGCCCTTTATGAAGAGGCCCTTCCACAGTCTCACGGCTGGTATTCCCATGACCATTACGCACGGCAGCAGCAGACACTTCTTTAGGGTCTCATCGCACGAGCCCATGCAAATAGGGCTGTCGTTATTGGGCAAAAAGCGTTTTGCCCAATATGAATACCGCGAAATTATCAAAATCATCGCCTTTGTGGTGCCCACATTGGCCTTTAGCTTGCTGTGTTTGGTTGTCGGTTTGCTCCGAAAACAGGACGCAACCATTATCATTTCTGGCATCAGCTTGGCCATATTGGTCAACGAGATAGCGCAGGCAGGATTATTATCGCCCATCATCAACATTCCCAATATCGACCTCACGGTTCGCAATGCAACAGGCCTGATAACCGCTTTTTTTATGGTCTTGCTGCTGCGAGAAACCCTAAATCGATTGCCCCTGTATGCCAAGCGTGTCATCGCCTTACTGTTAGGCGCTGTGGCACTGATCGCGGTATACACCCTGACGGCAGCATCGGTTCCCTATAGCCCCCTGTTTCTGGTGGCTGCATTGGTGATAAACGCGGCGTCTGCCTTGGCCCTCATTCTGTTGGGTAAGCGCGACATCCAGTGGATTCAGCTTGGCATGGTCGGTCTTTTGCTGCATGAGGTTTTGACGGGACTCTTTTTATTAGGCTATTTTGATTCCCCCACGGCTGTCGCCTTTTACACCAGTGCGCTCTACCTCCTTGCATTCATTGCCTTTGCCATCCACCCCTTTAACCAGAGCACTGTGGTGTCATCTAAAGACTCCAATACAGATCCCGAGGGCATACTGGTTCATGTTCTCGGAAAAATTCGCACCGACATTCAACAACCGACCAGCGGCATTATCGAAATGGTTAATTTGCTGTCAGAGTCAAACCTGTCGGTAAAACAACAGGATTATCTGAGTACGATTCGCCTGTCTGGGGTGGAATTAATACAGAAATCTCGAGAGGTCGATGCACTGAGTCGTCTCTATGGACCGGCAGGCATTAGTGATCCAGAACCCGTATTGCTGCACGAAATGTTAGAAAATCTGGTCGCAGATGCGTATCAGGAAGCCGCCTTCAAGCGTATCGAACTGGTACTTGATATAAAGCCAAACGTGCCCTCGCAAGTCATGCTCTATCGGTCGGCGATGGATACCATTTTATCGTCGCTGCTACGCAACGCCATTCACTTTACCGTGGCAGGCGATGTCATTTTGACGGTATCCGTTGATGACGACAGCAGGGTAAGATTTAGAGTTACCGACACAGGTAGCGGCATACCGTCCGAGCAGTTGCCGACCCTGTTTCAATTCCAAAAAGACAGCAAAAAACAAACCTCTGTTACACTCCCCCTGTGCAGCCGATTGGTAGGAAAGCTTGGCGGCCAGTTGGGTGTGAGTAGCCAGACAAACATCGGAACAACCTTTTGGTTCTCTCTCAAACTGCAGAAAGACACCCGGATTGCGGTCGAAAAAAAGGAAGCCATCCAGATGCTTCATGGCATCAAGATGTTGGTTGCAGATGAGAACAAAAATAACCGCCGGGTGGTAAGCCACCTCGCAGAACATTTTGGCATCCGCGTCGACACCTGTAGCAATGGGCCGGAAATCATGGCGTTACTGCAAACAAAGGCACAGCTTGGCAGCTACTACGACTTTCTTTTGATCGACCAAAATATGCCACAGATGACTGCGCAGCAGGTGGTTAGCCGCATACAGGACAACCGAGCCCTGCGCGAGGGACTAACCGTTATTATGATGCATGCACAGGCAAACACCCTGGATACCCAACATTTTAAAACACTGGGCTTTGATGAAATTTTGCAAAAACCGGTGTCCTCCCATGTGTTATACAATACGTTGATCCGATTTTTACCCCAGTACAGGGCAGATAAAACATGACCGCAGTAAAACCACCCCTGGTTGATTTAATGGTTGCGCATTTTGACCGAGCCGTAAAAACCTTGTTGGCGCATCCCCACCTTGGCGTCGAATCCAGCCCCAGCAGCACGGAACCTGAATCAGACCTTTCCGCTTCTGAAAAGCAACATGTTGCTGGTTTGATGCGCATTAACCACACCGGTGAAGTCTGCGCTCAGGGTCTCTATCAGGGGCAAGCCCTCACAGCCTCACTGGGTCCTGTTTACCAAAGCATGGAGCAATCGGCTGACGAAGAGGTTGCACACCTCATGTGGTGCGACCAGAGGCTATCCGAACTGGAATCACAGCCATCGCTGTTCAATCCCTTGTGGTATGTCATGTCCTATAGTATCGGTGCCCTGGCGGGTGTGGCGGGCGATAAAACCAGTTTGGGCTTTGTTGCGGCAACCGAAGAAAAGGTCTGTGAACACCTAGAGCGACACCTTGCGGAATTACCACCAAGCGACAACAGGACGCGACTTATCTTACAACGCATGTTATTGGATGAAGCCCAGCATGCGACCAAGGCGTTGGCAGCCGGTGGCAAGGCATTACCATCCTCCGTCAAGGCGTTGATGGCGCAGGTAGCCCGTGTCATGACAACACTTAGCTATCGGATATAACAACCTATGTGTTTGATTTCGCTGGCCTGGCAGATGTGCGATGACCGCCCCTTGGTAATCGCAGCCAACAGAGATGAGTTTCTCGCTCGTGACAGTGCCGCACTCCACTTTTGGGAAAACAGCAGGTTGCTGGCAGGTAAGGATCTGGTCGCAGGAGGCACCTGGATGGGTTTCCATCCCAATGGACGCTTTGCTGCGCTAACCAACATTCGGCTTCCCCAGTATTTTAAAGCCAACCAACATTCCCGTGGTGGGCTCATCACAGACTTCTTAGCGTCTCGACAAACCCTGTCTGATTGGACGACCAAGCTTCTGGAGACCCACAGCCTGTATTCAGGTTTCAATCTGGTATTTGGCGACCACCAACAGCTCTATCACTTTAACAGCGACACAGGGGTGCTGCGAAGTCTAGCTGCAGGGGTTTATGCCTTGAGCAATGCCGATATTGACAGCCCATGGCCTAAGGTACGGTTGGCGAAGACACAGATGGAAGCGTGGTTGCAACAGCCTGATTTTGACACCCTGGCCTGCCTCCACGCCGACAGCTCCATCGCCAGTGACAGTCTGTTGCCCTCAACCGGCATTTCTTTGGACTTTGAACGGGCATTGTCAGCGCAGTGTATTCAGTTACCTGACTATGCAACACGGGTGCAAACGGCAGCCTGGGTCACTCAGAAAGGCGTACTGCGGGTCAGGGAAACAAACGTACAGACCGATGCGGTCCATGAATTTACCATGGAATCTTTCTGGCCCGTCGCTGATCTCGGTGCCACTGGGTAGGAAGCGATTGCCGCACCTGAACGGTACGCGATAACGGGACATCAACAACCGCTGTGTCCGGTGCCTTGTTTAACGAGACGACCACGGCTCCCCAAGGATCAACGACCATACTGTGTCCCCAGGTCTCACGTTGGTTCCAGTGCACGCCACCCTGATTGGCAGCCGCAATATAGGTTCCCTGTTCGATGGCACGGCACCGAATGAGCGTCTCCCAATGGGCTTCGCCGGTAGTGGCGGTAAAAGCCGATGGAATCAGAACAACCGATACGCCCAGTTTTCGATAGGCCAGAAACAGCTCTGGGAATCTCAGGTCATAGCAAACTGCCAAACCGATACGTCCAAAGGGGGTATCAACCACACACAGGCCGCGGCCTGGGGCATAGCTATCCGACTCGCGGTATTGACCCTGTCGGTCAGATACCTGGGCATCAAAGAGATGAATCTTGTGATACCGAGATACCACCTTGCCATGCGCATCAATTAAAAACGTCGCGGCAAAGGGTCGGACATCGTTACTGCCATGAAAGGGAATGGTACCCGCGCAAATCCAGATACCCAGTTCGGCGGCTAGATCGCAGAGTCGGTTGAGGATAGGTCCTCCACCCGCTTGGTTTTCAGTATCCGCTATGGCCTGATAATCCAAAGCACCAAAGGCTGCAAAATTCTCTGGCAACACAACCACATCAGCGCCGTCGTTGGCCACCTGTCTCATGGCTTTTTCAACCGCAATCAGATTGTCTGTGACTGAGTCATTGCTGGTTAATTGAACGAGTCCAATACGCACGTGTCGTCTCCAAAAGATAAGGCTTACTCTGTTTTCGGTGCAGTCAAACTGTTATCAAATGCCCTTACCAAACGGACGGTAGGTGCCTTTGCTGTGCCCGAAATCTGGTACTTGGCTGAGGAGAATTTTGCCAAGTCGTTGTTGAGAATGCGCTCGGTAACAAAAACGGCCAGTGCCACCTGCGGCGACAGACCTGCCAATAACGCTGCCAATGGCAGGGCATTACTGATGGGAACAGTAAACACCACTTCAAAGTTCATGGCATCCTTGTTGAAATCGTAATCACCACCCATCCGAACCTTGGATGCCGTGCCGTTCACCTCAATCGGTTCTGAGATAACCAGTTTGCCATTGAGGAAGACAATTTTTCCGGTGATGCTATCAA
>CAWUUZ010000056.1:0-4173 GCA_963925745.1 uncultured Pseudomonadales bacterium | reverse complement strand
TAAAATCGTTGTTGGCAGCCAGTAACCGAGCGCGTTCGCGGTAGACCATCTGTTGTTCGGGATAGGCTGATTCGGCCTCGGTGAGCGCAGCCAAGGCAGCGTCAAGTCCCGACTCCGTCACCACAGTGCTGATGAGCGCGGATAGCGCAGCCTCATAGTAGTCGGAGGGTGATACCTGTTTGAAATAGGCGGCTGCGGTTTCAGGTCTGTCTTCATCTAGGGCAATGGTACCCAAGAAAAAGAGCGCCTCGTCAGTAGTGGGCGGTATGGGCAATAAATTTTCATACAGTCGCCGCGCGGTTTCATATTCGCCAATTTCAAGTGCCATTCTGGCATACAGAGATACCACTGGGTGGTCGTCTGGGTGCTGTCGATAATAGGACTCTAGTATCGGCATTGCCTTTGGTGTTTGGTTTGCCTGACTAGACAGCTGTGCAAATTGCACCGTCAATCGTCGGTTTATGGGAAATTGTTTTAACCCTTTTCGGGTAGCCGTGGCGCCATCGGCTGGACCATCTAGCCTTGCTATGGTTTGCCCGAACAATGCGTAGGCGGCGACACTGGCTTGTACCTTGATACTGGTTTGTGCCGCCATTTTGGCGTCTTCCCAATGAGATTGTGAGAAGTGCCAGATACCGCTACTAAGATGTAAGCCAGCATGGTTCGGCTGGATGACGAGGAGCCGCTCAAACAGCGCATCCAGTGCCAAGGGATCATTTATACCACCCTGAACGGGCTCAAATAGGGTCTCTATGGGAAAGTCTGGTGCCAAAGCCATCAGCCTGAGTACCGGTTCATCCATTAAGTCGAAATGCGCCATGTGGTATAGGCTGGTTGCCAAGGCAAGATGGGCAGAGGGGTTGTTTGGTTCTGCTTCTAGCCACAATTCTGCTGCATGGGCCATATCAGGGAAACTACCCATTTGATTCGCAATGGTGGCAACCCTTTTGGCAACGCCCACATCCTGGGTGTCTTCTAATAGGGTCAAATACAGCCCCAGGGCCAGATCGACGTTATCAACGGCCAGCGCCAGTTCGGCAGCCAAGACATTAAACAGCACCTTGCCATCTATGGGTGCGGTCGCTATGTCGGTGCTGTGTGACGGCGTTGCTGTGGAATCGCTGTGAGTTGTTATTGTTGTTGGCGCATCTGATGTAGCAGAGGGAGGATGCGCCGCGCAGCCGCTAAGCAACAAACCGCTAAGGGCAAACGCAGTTAGCACGCTGGCGCGCCGGTTGTTTGTTTTTAGCAAGTCGCTTGGTAACACGCTTTTCAAAGGAGGCTTTCCCCTCATGCAATTAAATAAGTATGAACACCCTGCCAGAAAACAGACGGAGGGCGAAAACAGTTTGTTCGGCAACGTCTTGCATTGTCGCCATGTTGATTGATGCAGATATCGATATTTTGCAGGAATTAGGACATTAAAAACAGCACGCAGAGCCCTAAAAACGAAATGAGTCGCTCAAAATTCATTTTTGATGGCTGAGACAGCAATAACGGCCCTAGAGAACGGTCAGATTGTCTGTGGAATTGGGTATGTCCGATATTTTTGGACTGTCTGTGACAGCCGTTGCGTAAAATCCGCTTTAAGGTGCCAGATCATTCCATTTAGGCTGGCGATTTGTGTACAATAGCCTGCTTTGAAAGTCGCCCTGAATGTAAATCATAACTGGCTCATATATGGCATTGCTTGCACTAGGAATTAACCACCGTACCGCGTCTGTAGATATACGTGAAAGGGTTGCGTTTGCGCCCGAGGAACTGACCACTGCACATAAAAATGTGGTGTTACTTCCCGATATATCGGAAGCGGTCATTGTGTCGACCTGTAATCGCAGTGAAATATATTGCACGGTCGATCGAGAAATCATGGATGACCCCATTGCTCTAGAGCAGTCAGCCGAAATGATTTTGCAGTGGTTGGCCGATTACCATCAGGTCGATATTGATTCTTTGCGGCAGTCGGCATATCGCTATAAAGACCTTGAAGCCGTGTCGCATTTGGCAAAGGTAGCAAGCGGACTGGATTCATTGATTCTGGGTGAACCACAGATTTTGGGTCAGCTGAAAAGCGCTTATGCGGTCGCCATTGAAAGTCAAACAACGGGCCAGCATCTGAATCGGTTGTTCCAACATAGCTTTGCAGTGGCAAAGGAAGTACGCACCCAGACTGCGATTGGTGAAAACGCTGTTTCGGTCGCCTATGCAGCAGTGAGTCTAAGTACCCACATTTTTGATGATATCAGCGACTGTACCGCCTTGTTGATTGGCGCGGGTGAAACGATTGACCTGGTCGCGCGACATCTGCGCGATAAGGGCATCAAAAAGGTAATTGTTGCGAACCGTACGCTGGCGCGCGCAGAGGCCTTGGCCAAAGAGTTTAATGCAGAAGCAGTCATGCTTGCTGATATACCCGACGTTCTGTACCGAGCGGATATCGTTATATCCTCAACTGCCAGCCAGTTGCCCATATTGGGGAAGGGTGTGGTAGAAGCGGCATTGAAACGGCGTAAGCACCGCCCGATGTTTATGGTTGATATCGCTGTCCCGCGCGATATTGAAGAGCAGGTGGGTCAGCTGTCTGACGTCTACCTCTATACGGTCGATGACCTCAAAGAAGTCATTGTCGAGAATATCAAATCACGAGAAGCCGCAGCATTAGAGGCGCACGACATTGTTATTTTGCAGACCCAACGCTATGAAGAATTGCTCAAGTCTCTGAATGCGGTTGATACCATTAAGTTGTTGCGTCAACAGATTGATCAGGTAAAGCGCGCTGAATTAGAAAAGGCATTAAAGCGGTTGGCAAAGGGTGATGACCCTGAAAAAGTACTCACACAGCTGGCCAATGGTATTGCCAATAAGTACGCCCACAAGCCCACCAGTTTTGCAAAGAAAGCGGTTACAGACGGTCGTTCTGAAGCCCTTACATGGATTAATGACATATTTTCACTGGAAGACCGTCCTTCATGAAACCTTCGATATTACAAAAGCTGGACGGCCTTCAAGATCGCTTTGATGAGTTGTCAGGATTGCTGTCACAGGCAGAGATCATCACCGATCAGGATAAATTTCGACGTTTGTCGCAAGAATATTCTGAATTGGACCCCGTTATACAATCCTATGATACCTATCGGAATCTGATGTCAGGCTGCGCGGATGCACGTGTCTTGACCCAGGATTCAGATGCTGAGATGCGTCAGATGGGCTCTGAGGAACTCGCCGATCTTGAAGCGCAGCTACCCCTTGCAGAACAAGCCTTGCAAGCCATGTTGTTACCTAAGGATGAAAACGACGACCGTAACGTATGGCTAGAAATCAGAGCCGGAACCGGTGGCGATGAGGCAGCCTTGTTTTCTGGTGACCTCTTTCGCATGTACAGCAAGTTTGCTGAAAAGCAGCGTTGGAATATCGAAGTGGTGTCGTCGAATATCGGCGAACATGGTGGCTATAAAGAAATTATTTGCCGTATCTCTGGCAATCAGGTCTATTCGCATTTGAAATTTGAAAGTGGGGCGCACCGGGTTCAGCGCGTTCCTGCAACGGAATCCCAGGGTCGCATTCATACCTCTGCCTGTACGGTAGCGGTTATGCCAGAAGCGGATGAGGTTGATGAGATTTCAATTGATAAGAGTGTATTGAGAATTGATACCTTTCGGGCATCGGGTGCCGGTGGCCAGCATGTTAACAAAACAGATTCAGCCATTCGTATCACCCACCTACCAACGGGTATGGTAGTGGAGTGTCAGGATGAGCGTTCTCAGCATAAAAACAAGGCACGCGCTTTTTCGTTGTTGGCAGCAAAGCTCAAAAGCATGCAGGACGAGGCGCAAGCCAAAGAACAGGCTGAGGCCCGTAAAAGTTTGGTGGGCAGCGGCGATCGTTCTGAACGTATTCGCACCTACAACTACCCCCAGAGTCGCGTCACAGACCACCGTATCAACCTGACCCTCTACAAGCTTCACGAAATCACCGAAGGTGATTTGCACCACCTGATAGATCCCTTGATGCACGAATTCCAAGCGGAGCAATTGGCTGCGCTAAACGATGGGTTATGAAAACCCTAGGTGACTTGTTGCATTGGGGTATTCATACCCTAATGGACGCTGAGCAAGCCCCATCTGACCTTGCTGATGCCCGTGTGGATGCCAGTGTGCTTTTGGCACAGGCGAC
>CAWUUZ010000055.1:0-3694 GCA_963925745.1 uncultured Pseudomonadales bacterium | reverse complement strand
GCCTGTGGTCACCACCTGGCCTTTGTCAATGCCAGTACCGGCATGGAAGGTTTTTGATCTGGGCGTTTCGGCGGGAATGTGCCGAATGGCTTCACCCGAAATAGCACGGTCAGGATAGCCAGGTGCTGCCATAACAACACCCACGGCAGCGTCGGTATGCCAATCAACGGACGCCACGTTTAACTGCTTGTTCAGCGCAGCTTGGCAAAGCGCAAACAGATCAGACTTTAACCGCATCATGATTGGCTGGGTTTCAGGGTCACCAAAGCGCACATTAAATTCAAGTACGTTGGGTATGCCATCTGGACCCACCATAATGCCCGCATACAAAAATCCGGTGAATTCGTGCCCTTCAGATTTCATGCCACGAACCGTTGGATAGATGACCGTTTCCATGATGCGGTCATGCATGGCCTGTGTCACCACGGGTGCGGGGCTGTACGCGCCCATGCCACCGGTGTTGGGGCCTGTGTCACCATTGTTGAGCGCTTTGTGATCTTGGGAGGTTGCCATAGGCAGCACGTTATCGCCGTCTACCATGACAATAAAGCTGGCTTCTTCGCCTACCAAAAACTGCTCGACCACAATACGTGCGCCCGCATCACCAAAACGGTTGCCAGACAGCATGTCTTCACAGGCTGAAAAGGCTTCGGCTTCGGTCATCGCCAAAATCACACCCTTGCCAGCAGCCAGACCATCGGCTTTGATGACAATGGGAACACCCTTTTCTCGAATATAGGCGACAGCCTCATCGACCTGGGTGAACACCGAGTAATAGGCAGTTGGAATGTCGTGCCGTGCCAAGAAATCTTTGCTAAAGGCTTTGGAACCTTCCAGCTGCGCAGCACCCTTGCGAGGACCAAAACAGGCCAGACCCTGGGCTTCAAAATAGTCGACGATGCCTGCAACCAAGGGAACTTCTGGGCCCACTAGGGTCAGTGCGATGTCATGTGTGCCACAGGCAGCTGCCAGTCCGGCAAAATCCAAAACATCAATTGC
Source organism: uncultured Pseudomonadales bacterium (assembly GCA_963925745.1). Classification (GTDB taxonomy): domain Bacteria; phylum Pseudomonadota; class Gammaproteobacteria; order Pseudomonadales; family Natronospirillaceae; genus CAJXZL01. Next base: position 2,695 of record CAWUUZ010000055.1, on the reverse strand, counting down.
CAGATTTGTCACACCCGGTTCTTCTGCAGTGCCAGCATTGCCTGGCGCCACAAATACCTGAGACACCTGCTCAGACTGCATCATCTTCCAAGCTAGGGCATGTTCACGACCACCAGAGCCAATGATTAAGACATTCATGTGTTTCTCCTGAGGATCAGTGTCTGAAGTGACGCATTCCCGTAAATACCATCGCAATGCCATGCTCATCTGCAGCGGCAATGACTTCTTCATCGCGCATAGAGCCGCCTGGCTGAATCACCGCAGTGATACCTGCCGCAGCCGCCTGGTCCAATCCATCACGGAAGGGGAAAAATGCGTCTGACGCCATCACAGAACCCGTCACGACGAGGTTTTCATCAGCTGCCTTGATACTGGCGATCTTGGTGCTATAAACACGACTCATTTGACCAGCACCGATACCAATGGTGGCGCCGTCCTTTGCAAAGACAATGGCATTCGATTTGACAAATTTGCACACTTTCCAGGCAAACAACAGGTCAGAAATGGCTTCTGCCGTTGGCTGTACACGGGTCACAACCCTAAGATCTGCAGCGGTAATCACACCGAGATCACGTTGTTGAACCAACAAACCACCTGTGACCTTCTTGTAGTCCCAGTCCACTTGATTGGCTGGGTTGGTGCCACAGGCCAACACACGGATATTGGGTTTGGTTGCCAAAATGGCCCTGGCCTCTGCAGAGATATCGGAAGCAATAATCACTTCAACAAACTGTCTGTCGACAATGGCCTTGGCTGTTTCAGCGTTGAGTGGTTGGTTAAAGGCAATGATGCCACCAAAGGCTGACGTCGGGTCTGTCTTATAGGCAGCCAGATAGGCGTCAAGAATGGTGGCACCTGTTGCCACGCCACAGGGGTTGGCGTGCTTAACGATCACACAGGCAGGGGTGCTAAAGCTCTTAACAGTTTCCAAGGCAGCATCCGTGTCGGCAACATTGTTGTAGGACAATGCCTTGCCCTGAATCTGCTGAGCCGAGGCGACCGATGCTTCAACATTGTTAGAATCGACATAGAATGCCGCTGCCTGATGGGGGTTTTCACCATAACGCAATGTTTCTGACAGTTGAAACTGGGTGTTGAAGGTGCGTGGGAATAGGCTGCGGTTTTCAGTAGACAGCGTCTCGACGTCTTGCTTGATGGCACCCAGGTAGTTGGCGATCATGCCGTCATAGGCAGCGGTATGTTCAAATGCACTCAGCGCCAGTTGGAACCGCAGGTGGGCTGTTGTGCCGCCTGTATCTAGGGCAGTGATGATCTGACCATAATCAGTTGGTTTGACCACAATCGACACCCATGCATGGTTCTTGGCTGCAGAGCGCACCATGGTTGGGCCGCCAATATCAATGTTTTCGATGGCTGTTGCAAGGTCACAGTCTGGGCGTGATACGGTTTCTTTAAAGGGATACAGATTGACCACAACAAGGTCGATGGCATGGATATCAGCAGATGCCATGACAGCATCATCGATGCCTCTGCGCGCCAGAATTCCACCGTGAATTTTGGGGTGAAGGGTTTTGACCCGACCATCCATCATTTCAGGGAACCCAGTGTAGTCAGCTACCTCAGTTGCGGGAATGTTATTCTCGGTCAACAACCTGTAGGTACCGCCAGTCGATAATAGCGTCACATTTCGTGCAACAAGGGCCTTTGCAAAATCAACAATGCCCGTTTTATCGGACACACTCAGTAGGGCGCGGTGAATCGGTTGTGTTTCCAATGACATGTGTACCGTCTCTCTGTAGTTAGGATATGAGCTTAGAGTAATCCGTATTGCTTGAGTTTCTTACGCAGGGTTCCGCGGTTTAAGCCCAGTACTTCTGAGGCCTTGGTTTGGTTGTTACGGGTGTAGTGCATGACTGATTTTAACAGTGGCGATTCAACTTCATTTAAAACCATCTGATAAACGTTGGTTACTTCTTGGCCATCTAGGTTGGTAAAGTAGTTGTCCATGGCACGTTCAACACTGTGTTTAAGGGGTGCACTATCGACGGGCTTAGAATCAATGACGGTGCGCTGCCCATCAAGGGTGTTTGTTTTCATGCGGCGGGTTCCTGTGCGATTTCCATTGTATTTATAAATGCGGATAGGTGACGCAATTGCATTTCTGGGTCGTTAATCTTAAAAAATTCCGGTAAAAAAGTGCCATGCTCAACCCGAGATTTGACATACCAAGCGATGTGCTTTCTGGCGACTCTGACACCCTGTACCGGTCCATAGAATTGGTGTAAAGCCTGCAGATGTTCAACCATGATCTGGCTGATTTCCAACAGGGTCGGCGGTTTTGCGATAATCCCTGTTGCGAGATAGGACTGGATTTCTCTAAAAATCCAAGGGTTGCCCTGGGCAGCACGACCGATCATCAGACCCTGGACGCCTGTGGCCGCTAAAACAGCGGCAGCCTTGGGGCCAGAATCAATGTCGCCATTGGCAATAACCGGAATGTTGACGGCGTCTTGAACAGCGGCAATGGTGTCGTACTCTGCCAGACCCATAAACCGGTCTTCACGCGTTCTGCCGTGGATGCTGAGCATTTGGATGCCTTCGGATTCTGCGATTCTGGCAATATTCAGGGCATTGCGTTGGTTGGTAGCCCAGCCGGTGCGCATCTTCAGCGTTACGGGGACATTGACGGCTTTTACCGTTGCAGAGAGTATTTTAGCGACCAGCGCTTCGTCCT